>JAFPRF010000103.1 GCA_017400965.1 Lachnospiraceae bacterium | reverse complement strand
GAAGGACTAGATTTGGAGGCAAGAAAGGACATGAATGCATTTTTGCAAGTTGGACTAGGATTGATCCCAGGGGCAGTCGTTATGATACTGCTGCTGATCAAGAGAAGAGCCTTTCATTTTCGCGGCATCTTTATGACCCTGCTACTGACGGCGGCGTGCGTGGCTGCCATCGTATATGGCGCGAAGGATGCGGTACGGACGGCGCAACATAAATCAGTGCAAATGACGCAGGAGAAGATGATCTCGTTCGCGAACGCTCTCGGGCAGGGCGGCGCTTATGACGCGGCGCAGGAGGTGCTCGATCAGTATGGCGAGGGATATGGCTACGACGATGAGTGCAGGCTGCTGAGTGCGAGACTTGCCTTTTGGCGTGAGGAATTTGATAAAGCATCCGCGCTTTACGATTACCTAGCCTCCCGCACAGAGTTGATCTCAGCGAAGGCGGCAGAAGTGCTCTTTGCCAAGGAACATGCGGACAATAAGGACGCGGACTTGGCCATGATCGCATACCTGCGCCAGATTGGCGAAAACCCGGAAGATTACGGTTACGTGGACGAGCAGGAGGAGCAGGACCAGTCTGAGGAAAAAGCGCTTTCCATGGAGGACGTTTGCAAGAGGATCAAGACGTCCATCGAGGACGCATATCCCATGGATGACGACATTTCTTCCTGTGTCAAGGCAGTGCGCGAAATCTCTAAGACCTACGGAGATGACAGTGCGGCTACGAATGTTAAAAAAAGCGGATCGGGAGAGGGAGGCGATGCGGAAGACCCTTCGACGGTCTATCGCAGATACAAGCATGTTTTTGAAGATTTGGAGGAGACGGCACCAGAGTACCTGCAGATCAAGTGCGTCAATAAGGCATGGATCAAGGCAACCGTACTTGATGGTAGCTTTAGCTCCCTCACAGAGCGGTTGACCGCGGATTCATCCTATCATGAGCTCATGATCGCTTCAGAGCTTTACATGAGCAAGCTTGTGAAAAAAACGAATTTCTCTGAGGACTTCCAGACCGTGGATAAAGAACTCGCGCGGGAAGTCAAGGAGAGAATGAAAGAGATTCTGGATAAGCAAAGCGACAACATGAACGCCGCACAGCGCAAGGCATTAAAGGAGCGGATCGATGCGTACCAAAACCAGTTGAAAGAGCCCGTTTTGGGGAAGATTAAGATCTTGCTCATTCAGGCCCTCGAGGAAGAGGTTGGCCCGGACGAAACGAAGATATACCTTGAACTTGCGAAGATTGAGAACTACTTCGGTGATGAAGCGACGACGGATGCTTATTTCAGCAAGGCCATTTACAGCTCTCAGGAGAGCGAGGATGACTCCTACGTGGAGGGCATGACGCAGATCATCACCGTCATCAATGGTGATAATGAAGGCGACGGAGAGAAGATCAAGAATGTCTCCGAATACGTGAATACGGTATTGGATCACTCACTGACGGTAAACGTGGAGAAGATTGTTTCACCCCAGTACCAGCCGGAGAACCCTAATCAGAACAATAATAACAACGCAAATCGCTCGACGGACGATGACGATAACGATGACGAGAACGATGACGAGAACGCGTCCCTTGGTTCCACGGACTTTACGCAGACGGCAGTAGACTTTGTCAGCCGTACCAAGAGCGCCGTCACCATTGGACGGATTGACGCTTCTCAGTTCGAAGAGATCACCGCTCGCGTGCAGATCGACAGTAAATTCGGTGCAACCGCAGAAGAACTAAAACCTCTCCTGGAGATATACGATTGTGGCGCACAGATCACTGACTTCACCATTGAAAAGGTGGAATACACGCAGTCTAAGATCCTGCTGCTTTGCGACGTTTCGGGCAGTATGAGCAGCGCCATGGGCGACCTGCGGAATGCCGTTATCACCTTTGCGCAGGATAAGGACGAGAAGGAGGACATCTCCGTCGTTACCTTTAGTTCCGGCATCGGAAGCTCCGCACCTTTTGGCACGAGCAAGGAGGACCTTATCACCTTTGCGGAAGGCATGCGTTCCAACGGCGGTACGGAGATGTTCAATTCTGCGGTGATCTGTCTTGATCAGTTTTCAGCGACGCCTGGCGTTAACAATGTTCTCATCGTCATGACGGATGGTCAGGACAACAGCCGACAGAGCTATGATAACATCAAAACCAAGCTGGGTATTCCTGCGCAGGATCGCAACTTGCTGATCTACACCATGGGTCTTGGCGGCAACGTTGACACTGGTTATCTGACCAGCATTGCCGAGATTGGTAACGGGTCCTTCATCTATGTGTCCGACAGTACGAGCCTTACGGGATTTTATGACATGCTGCACTCGCAGTTAAGCAGTCAGTACGAGATCAAATATCGCGCGAAGGATACCATGACGGCGAAAGGCCGTACCTTGGAAGTAATGCTTCCCGATGAAAACGTGCGCGACATGAAGACTTATTCCTTGCCAGGTACGGAAGAATCTGGCAGCGAGGAGAACCTGAAGATTGAACAGGAGCTTCGGATCGCAGGTCTGGCACCCCGCCGCATTTACAAGGGCCTAAAGGACGTGACCGTAAAGCTTAGGGGAAGCGGATTTGATCCGGATAAGCAGATCACCGTAACGTTAAACGGCGTGATCGATTACAAGCTGGAAGCAAAGTATGTAGATGATACGACTTATGAACTCACTGTTCCTTACAGCGTGGCAGTGGGCACCTACAACGTGGAGATTTCCCTTGACGGAAAGAAAACGGTTCTGACGAACGGCTTCACCGTAGTAGAGCAGGGAGACATGAAAAAGACCATATTTGGTCCATATGTCTTTACTTCCACGGAGAAGATCGAAGTAAGTAACAACAAGCTTTGCCTGAGGGGCGACGTAACGCTGAACGGTTGGCTCCACTTCAAGCAGGACGTCATCCTGTACGGCGATCTCGAGAATTCCAGCGCCATTAAGGTGACTGACAATGGTGGATCTTACGTGGAATACTACAAGGGAACTGCAGAGGGCATTGGTAAGTTCCTTGCGGACAAGGGCATAGCAATGGACGTACCCAAGCTCAATACGTTCTCGATTTACAATGACATCGCGACGTCTAATGATTATGAGAACTACCAGGTGGACGACATTGTCACCGCGCCTCTCGCGGTATATCAGGTGCTTCGACTGGATGCGCCTACGCTTCAGCTAAGACCGAACAGTATTGGTATCTACTATAAGACGGGTACGACGTTGCTGCCGTTCCAGGATACGATCATGGATGCGCCGGGCGTGGATGCAAATCTTTTCAAGTTTAACTTTGATGGCAGTGCGAGACTGACTTCAAAGAACGTGGGCATCGTATTTGAGACGGAGTTTGGCACACCGAAATCCTCGGAAAAGAACATCTGTTTCTTCAAGCTGCCCGTGCAACTAGACGGTGGCCTCAAGGCGAAGGTCGATACCTTGAAAAACGAATACACCTTGGGCTTGAATATCGGCTTTGATTTTGTAGGTGGCGATGAAGCCGGATTTGAAGCGGAGGCGAACTGGAAAGGAAGCCTCATTCCTGATTCCGGAAAGATCGTGATCAAGATACCGGGCGGCGTGAAACTTCCGACGGCAGTACCCATCGTACTGAATGACTTTGGTTTTGAAGTTTCCGACATCAACACCGCCATTGCGGATCATGACTGGACAAAACTTACCTTTGGCGGTTCCATGGAGCTCTCTTGTTTGGATCTCGGCAGTTATGCGCCCGCACTGGTAGACTATATTGGTGACATCAGCCTGCTAAAGATGCCTGATACAAAGGCAAGCATACGCATCAATCCTTTCCGCATCGAGGCGGAGGCACAACTAAAATTCCTAGAGGAGATCACGCTGGCGAAGGCAAAAGCACAGCTGGGATGCTTTGAATACACCAATGACCTTCTGGGACTTGACGGCGTGGACGTGAAGGGCTTGAATTCTGAACTTACCATAGGCATCATGTGGGAAGGCATGGACAAGCGCATGACGCTCGACTTCTCCGGAACGGGTAAGGTTGCGGCACATTCCAGATTCATAGGACTGGGCTTCAACGGCGTTGCAGCGTACGACTTCAAGTGGTGGATCTTCCATACCGACGACAGACGGCAGGGTGATTACGCGTTCGGATTCTACACCAGACATGACGGGCAGAAAGAGATCGTCTTTGTTTATAACAACAATGGTGGCGGCCGTAATGACAGAGGATTCTACTTCATTGACGCGAACGGAAATCTCGGAAGCGAACACGGAACATTTAACAGGTAGGGCATACAATGATGAAAACACTCAGAAGCATAACAAAAATCAAGATATGGCTGTGCATGTCGCTGTTTCTATTGCTGATCATGGCAAGCGGCAGCAGGGCGCTGGCGGAGACGACAACCTCCGTCATCGCCAACTTGTCAAGGCAACAGGATCTGACGGTGCACTTTACCTTTGACGCCACTACGGTAGACATCACATTCATCTCACCGACGGGAGAGCGGAAAACCAAGGGCGACGAGGGCGTGGAGTTCGCGGAAGGCGGCAAATGGGCTACTTACCGCATTCATGACGCACAACCCGGCACCTGGCAGGTGGAATATGACTTTGGTGAAAATACCTCCATTGATTACTCCATCATCAAGGATAACTATGGTCTGTGGATCCAGAGCTTTACGATGGGCGACCTTCTGGAGGACGGGCGACTGTCCGTTTCCTTCCAGGCAGACTGCGATGACTTGAGCAGATACAACTATGAGATCTATGCCACCGCTGATGACGATCAGGGCGACGATGAGAAGATCGCAGAGGGTAGCACTTCCGCGAATGAACTCTGCGAGATCGCATTGCGCGTTAGCAACCTTTCCAGCGGCACCTATACCTTGCGATTGGAGGTTTACGGCTATGATGGCGACGCAGAGCTCTTTGACGTGGCATCGGCAGGACCGTTTGTCTATCAGAATCCGAAAGAGCCCGAGGCTATTGAAAACTTTAGTCTGCAGATTGATGAGGATCACCTGACCTGTATAGTGGATTGGAGCAAATTCCTGCAATGGTACCACAAGGAATACCGACTGACCGTATATCAGGACGGCGAGCTGTTATCCTCACAGGAATACAGTAGGGACGTACATGCAGAGCAGATTTATTACCGCAAAGGAACAAAGAAACTTGAGATTGTCCTTTCCTATCAGGACGGCAACGTTTGGTCTGCAGAAAGACGCAAGACCGTAACTTTGGGCGAGGAATACTTGACCAAGAAGACTGGCGAGGTTTCTTCTTCCGCACAGATCCTGATCCATTATAAGAAAAACGGCCAGGGTCAGCTTAATGTTAAGATCAATAACGAAGAGGGTACCTATCTCGCAAACGGCGAGCATGAAGTCGCTTTCCCGGCGCAGGATGGCTGGAATACCATTTATGCAAGCATGGAGTGCGATGACCTTATCACTTACGTGATCGACGATCAGGTGTACTGTGACGTGATCCCGCCTAGCATTACCCTCTATGAGAATCTCGATGGAAGACACTTTACCACAGAAGAAGTGACTATTATCGGTAAGATGGAAGGCGGCGAGGAGCTGCTGATCAACGGCGAAGCGGCAACGCTGAATGAGCGCGGGGAATTCGCACATGATTTTGCACTTGCCATGGGCGAGAACGTGGCGGAGATCGTGGCACGAGACGTAAATGGCAACGAGGCGAAGGCCGTTCTCACCTTGTACCGCGACGAAAAAGGGAAAGTCACCAAAGGCCCCGTTGATCACAGCGCAAAGCAGGAACCTTTATGGATGCAGTATCTGCCATTGCTCATTGCACTTGCGGGGAGCCTTGTGGCAATCGTGTTCGCCATCATTTTCCTCAAGAAGAAAGAGAAAGGTAAGAGCCGCATCGTTGGCAATTTCATCCTCTGGGATATTGTGGTAGTAGCTTGCGAAGCAGTCATCGGTTGGCTGTATTTCCGCAAGTACTCCTTCGGTCGATCCATGGAGTTCTTTGAACTGGCGGAGAAATCAAGCGCGGAAGCCGCAAAGGAGATGAGCGAGGAAGCGCTACTCTTTAAGGCGCTTCTGATCGGTGGCGGCGTGCTTGCCTTAAGCATCCTCGTCACGGTTCTGATAGCACTGATCAAGAGGGGTAAGGCGAAGAAGAAGCTGGAAGCCAAGGACTGAATATAAAGGGGGAAAACATGGAATTTCCAAAAGAGGAACTACTGGAAAAGTATGTACGTATTTATGAGCAGTATATTGCGCCTAACAAGCCGGATTTCGAAGTGGCAGGCGGGACGACGCGTTACGTAAGGTTTAATGATGCGTGGGTAGGTCTTAATCCTTACGATAAGTGCTTGATTTCGAGACTCACGAACCGCAAAAACACTTTCCCGAAGAAATCATCTGAAAAACTAAAGAGTAATGCTGATCCAAACAATTACATCAGGCTTAGATATGACAGCGAAGGGAATCTGAAGATGGCGTACTTTGAAGAAAATGGCGACATGAAATTAGCGTACGTCTATTTCTCAAAGCAGTTAACCGTATGCTATACTTTTGATACTACTCTAAATGGTGACGTGACTTACGAATTGCATGATTTTGAATGGTATGAATATGATGATGCTGGCAGGCTTATCAGCGAGGAAAGATTTCGGGGAAGCGGGAGCCCTAATGATGACGTCATCATAGACAGCGAGTATTACGAATATGATGGGGACATATTGTCACATGCTTGGCAGTTCACGGAATTTGAAAAGTATCCCATGGAATTGACGCGTAATCTTGTAATGAGCTGGTTTCCAGATCGCATTATATGTCCGCAGAAATTTGAATTTATCTTTGAGCGTGTTGCTGATGGTTTAGACTATACGCGTAACCATTATTTTCGAAAGTCTCAAACCATGACTTATAAAGACCACATATCGGAAGAAACGCTTACCCATTTGGCAGAGAACGGAATTCGATTGGTATAATGCTGCGTGACTTATAAGGTTAGGGCGTGAATTATGGGAATCAGCGAAGTGTTGTTAAAAAGCATCAAGACAGAGTACGCGTATGTCCTAGGGACAGTCGCGTTGTTTTTGGTGTTCACTTATCTGCCCATATTCATTTTGGACAAAGATGATTCGCATAAAAATGATTGGAGCAGCTTGGGATTTTGGATCATCATAGTTTATGCCAGGCTGATCATCATCGGCGTGACTGGCT
>JAFPRF010000102.1 GCA_017400965.1 Lachnospiraceae bacterium | reverse complement strand
GCTGAAGGTCATGATGGGTTATGAGTATCTTTGGATGAACGTGCGCGTACGCGGCGGTGCATATGGATGTATGTGCGGTTTTGCAACGACCGGTGAAAGCTACTTCGTATCCTACAGAGACCCGAACATTGGAAAGACCGTTGAGACTTACCAAGGTGCCGCAGAGTTTATCCGTAATTTCCAGGCAGACGAGCGGACGATGACGAAGTACGTGATCGGTGCCATCGGTGAGCTGGATACGCCCATGACACCCTCTGCAAAGGGAAGCTTTTCCAAGGAAGCTTACTTGTCTGGCGTGACGCAGGAAGATCTTCAAAAAGAGAGAGACGAACTCCTTGCAACAACGCCTGAAAAGATCCGAAAGCTGGCAGATTACGTAGATGCCTTTATGGCGGACGACCTTTTCGTCGTGGCTGGTAATTCCGGTAAGATCAAAGAAAACGAAAAAATGTTTGGCACCATCGAGAACCTTCTCTGATATTCCTCGTCTATTAGGGTAGGATGCGATAACGCAAGGGGCGTTGCATCAGAGGAGGAGATTATGAAAAAGAGAACAGTGAAAAAGACATTAACAAAACTGCTTGCAGGTGCCTGCATGATCGCAATGCTCGCTGGATGCGGCGGATCGAAAGAAGCCTCAGACAGGGCCTATTCTAACGGCTCAAACAGTTATGCAAAAAGTGCCGCTTCAGAATCCTATGTTTCCAAAGATTATGCAAGTGATGACCTTTGGAGTGAGGCCGAAAGCTACGAGCTCGCTGATGCAGGGACCACAAAGTCTTCAAGTGAGACCTACAATAAGACTTCTGCGAGCAAGCGTAAACTGATCAAAAACGTGAACATGGGCGTTGAGACGCAGGAATACGATACGCTCATGGAAAACATCGAGGCGCGGATCAAGGAACTGGGCGGTTACGTTCAGAACCTCGAAAGCTATAACGGCAGCCGCTACAACAGCGGGAATTATCGCTATAATGACGGGTATTACACCAAGAGAACCGCAACGATGGTGATACGCATTCCGCAGGAAAAGCTGGACGATTTCGTTGTTACCGTTACGGATCTGGCGCACGTGACCGACAGAAGAGAGAGTGTTGAGGACGTGACCCTGCAATACGTTGACGTGAAGAGCCACAAGGAATCCCTTGAGGTGGAGCAGGCGAGACTTTTGGAGCTCTTGGAGCGCGCGGAAAGCCTTGATGACATCATCACCCTCGAAAATCGCCTGACCAACGTGCGTTATCAGATCGAGAGCATGGAATCCACCCTGAGAACTTACGATGACCTTGTGGATTACAGTACCGTAAACCTTCGCATCGAAGAAGTGGAAGTGTACACGCCCGTGGAAGCGGGGAAGGAGACTAACTGGGAGCGTATGGTGAACGGCCTTGTGCAAAGCCTTACGGACGTACGCGACGGTGCCATCAACTTTGTGATCTGGGTTGTGATCCATCTGCCGTATCTTGTAATCTGGGCAATCGTGATCACCATCGCTGTTCTGATCATCAAGAAAAAGTTCAAGCCTAAAAAAGCTGTGCAAAAGGCAAAAGAAGAGAAAAAAGACTAGTACTGGAGAAAAATCATGACAGTTTCAAGTGCTTCCATAACCTGTATATGGATCGTAATGCTGAGCGGAATAGCCATTCCGCTCGCTTTACTGCTTGCTTTGAAAAAGAAAACAGACGGAACCTATAAAGCCTTCTTCTGGGGCTGCATCATCATGTTCCTGTTTTCCTTTACGCTGGAATCCATATGTCATTCCATTATCTACAAAACGGCGATTGGACAATCCATTTGGAACAATACTTTGGCGTATGCGATCTACGGCGGCCTCATGGCAGGTATTTTCGAGGAAACAGGGCGATTTTTCGCCTTCAAGTTTCCTCTGAAAAAACAGCTGGACAAGAATTCAAACGCACTTATGTTTGCTGCTGGTCACGGCGGTTTTGAGGTCTTCTTCATTCTCTTTTTCAACATGATGAACAACCTCACTTATGCTGCTGTCATGAAGCATCCCGACAAAATGGCGGAAGTCTTCGAACATGCCACGGCTGAGCAGGCCGAGCAGATCCAAAGCGTCTACGATGCCCTCGCTACGACACCTTATTGGATGTACCTCATGAACTTCGTTGAGAGAAGCGGGGCGTTGGTTATTCAGTTCTCTTTAACTGTTTTGGTTTGGTTTGCCGTAAAGAAGGGTGGAAAAAAGTTACTAATGTTCCCCTTGGCGATCGTGCTACATGCTCTGGTTGATGGAGGTATGGTTTTAGTAAATGAGGCTACCCAAAATGTTTTCCTAACCGAAGGATTTATCTGGCTTCTGGCAATTATTTATGCAATTCTGGCAATATTTATTTGGAAGCGTGAAGCAATAGAACAAGTGCAACAATAAAAGAAACGCTGGTGGTTATTCCGCCAGCGTTTCCCATTCTTCATACTTTTGATCTAGTTCTTTTCTAAGATTATTTTGTTCGTTGGTTAGTTCTTGGAGCTTAAGCGAGCTTGTTGCGATCTCGGGCTTTGCCATCTCTTCGTCGATGGTTGCGATCTTGTCCTCCAGTTCGGCGATCCTTGCCTCGCATTTCTTTAAGTCGTTTTCCTTCTTGCGGATCCGCGCCTGTTCCTCCTTCTTGGCCTTGTAATCCATGGCTCCAGTGTTTGAAGCGGGAGCTGGGGCATCGGCAGTCTGGCTGATGGCATTCTCTTTTAGAAGTTCCTGCTCGAGCGCCGCCATGTGCGCATCCTTTTTCTCGAGATAATAGTCATAATTCCCAATGTAATTCACAAAGCGATTCTTTGTCAGCTCCAAGATTCTGTGCGCAGTGCGATTGATGAAATAACGGTCGTGGCTGACGTACAGCACGGTACCTTCATAGCTATTCAGGGCATCCTCCAGGATTTCCTTGGAAGCGATATCAAGGTGGTTTGTAGGCTCATCGAGGATCAGGAAATTCGCATTGCCCAGCATGAGCTTTGCGAGGGAGACGCGTCCGCGCTCGCCGCCGCTTAAGTCCTTGATCAGCTTGAAAACGTCATCTCCCGTAAAGAGGAAAGCGGCCAAAACGTTACGGATCTCCGTATTGGTCAAATAGGGATAATCATCCGAAATCTCTTCAAATAAGTTCTTTTCAGGATGCAGCACGTGATGCTCCTGATCATAATAACCGATCTCAACGTTCGTTCCCAGCGTAAACTCGCCGGCATCTGCAGGCAGTACCTCATTCAAGATCTTTAACAGCGTCGTTTTACCCGTTCCATTGTCTCCAATGATCGCCACGTGTTCGCCGCGCTTGATCTCAAAGGAAACGTTGGAAAAAAGCTGCTTGTCACCAAAGCCCTTTGCAAGATTCTCCACCGTTAAAACATCTTTGCCACTTTCGCGATAGGGCGTGAGCGTAAGCTTCATGTCCGTGTTGACTTCCGTAGGCTTTTCAAGGCGTTCAATCTTGTTCAGCATTTTTTCGCGGCTCTCAGCACGCTTGATCGATTTCTCGCGATTAAAGGACTTGAGCTTTTCGATAACTTCTTCCTGATGCTTGATCTCGCGTTGCTGATTGAGATATGCATTCATCTCCGCGATGCGCAGCTGCTTTTTCTTCTCGGCATAATCGGAATAATTTCCGGTGAAAGTCGTTGCTTTCGTCTGGTCGATCTCAATGATCTTCGTACAGATACGATCGAGGAAGTATCGGTCATGGGAGACGATGAGAACGGCTCCCTTATAATTCAATAAATAGGTTTCGAGCCATGCGATGGAATTCATGTCCAAATGGTTCGTCGGCTCATCTAGAATGATGAGGTCAGGCTTTTGCAATAAGAGCTTACCGAGTGCGACGCGAGTTTTCTGGCCGCCGGAAAGGGTGCTGACCGACTTGGAAAACTCTTCCTCCGTAAAGCCGAGACCCTTTAAGACGCCAACCAGCTCGCTTTGATAGGAATAGCCATCACCCATCTCAAAGGCGTGTGTCAGATCCGTATAGCGTTTCATGAGGGCATCCAAAGCTTCGCCAGAAGCGTCCTTCATGTCCTTCTCACAGCAGCGCATCTCTGATTCAATGTTAAGGAGCTCCTGCTTGACGGAGAGGAGTTCCTCGTAGATCGTATTTTCCGTTGAAACGGCGTCATTTTGCGCGAGATAACCCAAGGTCTTGTCCTTAGAAAGGGTCACAAGACCGCTGTCAGGCGTGCTTTCGCCGACAATAATGCGCAGAAGCGTTGTTTTGCCGGCACCATTGACGCCAACGATCGCAGCTTTTTCGTGTTCTTCTATATGGAAAGAGACATCCTGCAAGACCTTTTTCTCGGTAAATTCCTTGCAGATGCTCTGACAGGACAGGATCATAACTACCACCTAAGAACCCTTGGTTCTTCCTTTCTCAAAGTACCATTCTAGCGGTTTCGAAAAGGCATGTCAAGAGGCATCAATCTTGCTTGACACGTTTTTAACAAAGCGCTATAATTGTGTGAGAAAGTTGCAAAACAGGGAGGATTCCTGCCTTGACAGAGAATGAAAAAGAAATTTCACAGGCCGTGATCGGTCGTCTGCCGAGATATTTTAGATACCTGGGAGAGCTTCGCGATGAGGGCGTTGAACGCATCTCTTCGCAGGACTTGAGCGAACTCATGAAGGTAACTGCGTCTCAGATCCGTCAGGATTTTAATAATTTCGGCGGTTTCGGACAGCAAGGCTATGGCTATAACGTTGAGTATTTGTACCGCGAGATCGGTAAAATATTAGGTCTCGATCAGACGCATAACTTCATCATCGTTGGTTCTGGTAACTTGGGAAGAGCCCTTGGCAACTATCTGAATTTCGAAAGACGTGGATTCCTATTAAAGGGCATGTTCGATCAGAATCCCGAAGTGATCGGAAGTGTTGTGCGTGGCGTAAAGGTCATGCCAATGGAAGAGATGGAGCAGTTCGTTCGAGAAAATGACATTGACATTGCCGTGCTGACGCTTCCAAAGACCAGTGCCGTCGGCGTTGCAGATAAGCTCGCGCAGAATGGCATTAAGGCGATTTGGAACTTTGCACACGTGGATTTAAATCTTCCGAAGGAGATTCAGGTGGAAAACGTTCACCTTTCCGATAGTTTGATGAAGCTTTCTTATAACCTGACTCGTTATCGCAAGGAGCAGGAGGAGTAAATGCGTTACCTTGTCACTAGCGCGGAAATGAAACAATATGATAAGGCCACCATCGAAAGGATCGGGATTCCCGGTCCGGTTTTGATGGAAAGGGCTGCGTTGCAAACCTTTGCCGTATTGAAGGAGAGAGGATTTGTCGTTCCTTACAAGAAGACATTGATCCTTGCTGGCGTTGGCAATAACGGCGGTGACGGATTGGTTCTGGCAAGGCTTCTTTGCGAAGCTAACCTAGAGGTCTATGTTTGGGTCGTTGGTGATGAGGCGAAAGCGACAGATGATTTCAAACTACAAAAAAAGATTTTAGGAAGCTTTCCGGTTCAGTTCATGAGCGTGCCATCTGAGAAAGCATATGATATTGTTGTAGATGCGCTGTTTGGCGTAGGGCTTTCCAGGCCTTTGGAAGGCAAGTACAAAGAGGCTATTGAGAGTCTGAATCAAATGACAGGAACGAAACTGGCAATGGACGTGCCAAGCGGCGTTAGTTCAGATACTGGTGAAATCCTTGGAGCTTCTTTTGGCGCAGATTTGACAGTTACTTACGGATTTGAAAAGAAGGGCCTGTATTTATACCCGGGAACAACGAAGACTGGTGAGGTGATCCTTGCAGACGTCGGTATTGGCTGTCGTGCGATCGGAGAGAACCTTCCAGGAACATTTGCCATGGAAGGCTCCATTGAAGAGCTTCTTCCAAAGCGAGATCCGAATGGCAATAAGGGCACCTTTGGTAAGGCGTTGATCCTTGCGGGTTCTTACAATATGGCTGGTGCCGCGCTGCTTTGTACGAAGGCGTGTTATCGCACAGGCGCGGGCATGGTAAAGCTATTGACCGCACCGGAAAATAGAGTGATTGTTCAAGAATCCCTTCCCGAAGCGCTCCTCGGAAATATTGAGGAAGAAAAGGACTTGCAAGAATCCCTTGCATGGTGCGATGCCGTTTGCATTGGACCTGGTCTAGGAAAAACGGATGCCACAAAGCATGCATTGGAATCCGTTTTAGATGCTAAAAAACCTTTGATCATTGACGCCGACGGCATAAATATGCTGTCAGAGGATCAGAAGCTTTTAGAAGTTCTAAAAATGCAGGGGCAAGCAGGAAGACTGATCCTTCTGACTCCTCACGCAGGAGAGTTCCTTAGACTCTGGAATGGTTTCTATAAAGACGTGCTTTCCATGCAGGAGTTCAAAAAAAGCCCTTGGGACTATGCAAAGCGACTGGCGGAAGAGTTATCCGTCATCATCATCGCAAAGGATGCGCGGACCTTTATCTGTGCGCCGACCCACCCTGTATGCATGAATTTATCTGGGAATAGCGGCATGGCCACGGCAGGAAGCGGCGACGTACTCGCCGGAATCTTGACCGCCTTTGTAGCTGCGAAGACTTCTGAAGACGTTTTTTCAAAAGCTTGCAAGGCCGTGCGTGTACATGGACTATTGGGCGATGCCGCAGCAAAAAGAATGGGAGAGCATGCCGTCATGGCGAGCGAGCTCATACCTTAGTATATTTGGAGGAAATCATGTTAGGAATACGGGAATCCGTAGCGACGTATCAGCGTGTCAGAGTGGACATTGATTTAGACGCTGCGGTGGAAAACATGAAAAATATGAAGGCGAACCTAAAGTCGGAGACCCAAATGCTGGCCGTGATCAAAACGGACGGCTACGGACATGGCGCTGCGCAGATCGCAGGCGTATTAGAGCCTTTGGATTTCGTTTGGGGATATGCGACTGCGACGCCCGAGGAAGCACATTTGCTTCGCGTCAGCGGTGTGAAGAAGCCAATCTTGATCCTGGCGTACACCTTCCCCTATTGTTATCGGATGCTGGCGGAGAATGAGATCCGTCCCGCGGTATTTCGCGAGGACATGCTTCCACAGCTGGAAGAGGCCGCGATCAAGGCTGGCAAAAACATGAAGGTGCATGTAAAGGTCGACACTGGCATGGGCCGCATCGGTATTGCGCCTGATGAAACAGGGCTTGCATTTGTGGAAAAGCTTCTTTCGTACTCGCATTTAGAGCTAGAAGGTGTCTTCACCCACTTCGC
>JAFPRF010000012.1 GCA_017400965.1 Lachnospiraceae bacterium | reverse complement strand
GGAGCGAGAAGAATTTGGCTTTGAAGCCGTGGACCTGGGAAACATTTATCACTATGTTTTGGATGAGTTTTCTGAGAGCTTAAAGCGCGAAAACCTGACCTGGTTTACCTTTGACGAAGCCTTCGCAAAACGCGTCATTTCTGCAGCCATGGAAAAGCAGGCGGCGGAGTATGGCGGAAGCATTCTGCGTTCCAATTACAGGAATGAATATCAGATCAAGCGCATGGAGAGAATTCTTTTGCGCACGGTGGATACTTTGCAAAAACAGCTGAAGAAGGGCACCTTTACGCCGAGGGAATATGAGGCCTCTTTCTCACGGATGGAGGACCTTGGCAGTGCGAAGATGAAGCTGGTCGGCAGGATCGATCGCCTCGATACGGCGGAGGATGACGGCCACGTTTACGTGAAGGTCATGGACTATAAATCCGGCGAGCGGAAATTCGATCTTCTGGCAACCTACTACGGACTGCAGATGCAGCTGGTGGTGTACATGAACGCGGCCCTAGAGAAGGAAAAAGAGCGCCATCCCGAGAAGGAAGTAGTCCCTGCGGCGCTTCTGTATTATCACTTGGATGATCCCATGATCGAGGCTAAGAAGGAACTGACGGATGAGGAGCTTGGAAAGCAGATTGCCGTATCGCTCCGCGCCAAGGGCGTTGTCAACGAGACGCCGGAGATCGTAAAGCTTCTTGACGGAGAGTTTACGGATAAGTCTGACGCGATCCCCGTGGAGCGCAATAAGAACGGGAGCTATTCAAAGAACTCTAGCGTTTTGAGCCGCGAACAGTTGGAGAATCTGTCGGCTTACGTTTCGGAGAAGCTTCGCGGCATCGGCCGCGACGTCATGGATGGAAACATCTCGCTAAACCCTTATGAAAGGGGCGACGACAGCGCTTGCACCTTCTGCCCTTATGGGAAGGTATGCGGCTTTGATCCGTCGATCCCTGGTTGCCAAAAGCGGACACTGGAGGATCTTTCCGACGAGGAGATCCTAAGCCGCATGGCCGAAAGGAGTAGCGTATGAGCGTAGAATTTACGACCGAACAAAAGCAAGTGATCGAGCTTCGCGATTGTAATATTTTGGTGTCTGCTGCGGCTGGCAGCGGTAAGACGGCCGTCCTTACGGAGCGCATTGTCAACATGATCTGCGACGAGGAGCATCCCGTGGACGTGGACCGCCTGCTTGTGGTGACCTTTACCGCGGCAGCTGCTTCGGAGATGCGGGAGCGGATTGGTAATAAGCTCAGCGACCGCCTGAATGAACACCCTGAAAATGAAAGACTGCAAAGACAGGCAACGCTTCTACATAGCGCGCAGATCACGACGATCGACAGCTTTTGCCTGTTCCTTTTGAAAAACCATTTTAACGAGATTGGCCTAGATCCCGCCTTTCGCGTAGCGGATGAACGCGAGATCAAGCTCTTGCAGCAAGAAGCTCTGTCGGAGCTTTTGGAGGAGCGCTTTGAAGAGGGACGGCCTGCGTTTTTGGACTGCGTGGAGGCGCTTTGCCCGAAGGGGAAGGAGAAGACCTTAGAGGAGCACGTGCTTTCGCTTTCCCGCTATGCGGCAAGCTTTCCCTGGCCGAAGGAATGGCTTCGCCTGCGCATGCAGGATTATGCCCAAAGGAACGAAGGCGACTTTACCAGGACGGAGCTATGGAAGTATCTGCTACATTACGTAAAGGGCGTCCTCGCTGGGTGCCAGCAAAAGATGGACCAGGCGATTGCCGTAACGCTCCTTCCGGATGGACCGCACTTTTACGGCGAGCTTTTGGAAAATGAGAAGAGCCAGATGGCATCTGTCGTGGACAAACTTGGCGAGGCGAAGGACCTCATGAGCCTCAGTGGTCTGGTGACCTCCGTAACCTTTGAAAAACTGCCGGGCGTAAAAGATCCGTCCGTTGATCCGGACAAAAGGAAGCTCGCACAGGAGATCCGAAACGGCGTGAAGAAGGTTTTGGATGATCTGGAAGAGCAGTTTTTTAGTGCGGACTATTCCCTTGTCATGCAAAGAACCAAGGGGTCGGAACCCATTGCAAACGAACTGCTGCAGCTGGTGATCGATTTTGACAAGCGCATGCGCGATAAAAAGACCGAGAAGAAGATCATTGATTTCAGTGACATGGAGCATTTCGCATTGGACATTTTGCTTCGACGAGAAGGAGAAAGCATTGTTCCGACGCAGGTCGCAAAGCAGTACCGCGAATACTTCCAAGAGGTTCTCATCGATGAGTATCAGGACAGTAATCTGGTGCAGGAATATCTTCTCTCTGCCGTTTCAGGCGAGGAGGACGGAAGGTACGACCGCTTCATGGTGGGCGACGTCAAGCAGAGCATTTATCATTTTAGACTGGCAAGGCCGGAGCTCTTTTTGGAGAAGTATGGAACCTACCAAAAGACCGGTCCGCTGCGCAGAATTGATCTTTCCAAGAATTTCCGAAGCAGAGGCACCGTGATCGAGACCGTGAACCACGTTTTCGAGCGGACCATGAGCGCGGAGGTCGGCGGCATCGTTTATGACGATGACGCAGCGCTCCATGCAGGCGCCGTTTATCCGGAGGCCGAGGGGCTTGAGAGCGAGCTGCTGATCGTACAGGATCCCGGTGCCGGATCGGGGCTTGACGCGAAACAGGCAGAGGCGCGCGCCGTGGCACGGCGCATTTCAGAGCTTCGAAGGAACGGGAAGGTTTACGATGCGCAGGCGAAGGAAATGCGCGAAGTGAAATACCGCGACATTGTGATCCTGCTGCGGTCGCTATCCTCCGGTTGGGGCGATGCCTATAAGGCAGAGCTGGAGGCGAAGGGCATCCCCGCTTACGTCACCTCTAAGACGGGATACTTTACCGCAACGGAGGTGCAGGCCGTCTTAAACTTCCTGCGCGTGATCGATAACCCGCTGCAGGACATTCCAATGTTTGGCGTTCTCCGGTCATTTTTTGGGGGCTTTACCGAGGAGGAGATCGCAAAGCTTCGCGGCGAGAAAAAGGATCAAACTTTGTATGAGTGCCTGTTGGAAGCGGAAGATGAGAAGGTTACGGCATTCCTTCAAAGATTACAGGGCTTCCGCGAAATGACGAGCATTCTGCCGATCCGTGCGTTACTGGAGAAGATCCTTTGGGAGTATGATTACCTGAATTACGTAA
Organism: Lachnospiraceae bacterium; assembly: GCA_017400965.1. Taxonomy (GTDB): domain Bacteria; phylum Bacillota; class Clostridia; order Lachnospirales; family Lachnospiraceae; genus Acetatifactor. Next base: position 14,963 of record JAFPRF010000012.1, on the reverse strand, counting down.
CGGCGCTGCCGAGCGGAAGCAAGCGCCGCGCAAACCTTGAAATGTTACTCGTTAAGGCTTCGGATTTTGAGAAGACTTCGTTTTACGGACTGTTCCATTTCCTGCGCTACATAGAGATGCTGGAAAAGTATGATGAGGACTACGGTGAGGCGGATACGCTGGATGAGAACGCCGACGTGGTGCGCATCATGAGCATCCATAAGAGCAAGGGCTTGGAGTTCCCCGTGACCATCGTTTCGGGCCTTTCGAAGGGCTTTAACATGAAGGACGTGAATAAATCAGTGATCACGGAGGCGGACTTAGGGATTGGTCTCGACTTCGTGGATCCCGTGCGGCGCGTTCGTTATAAGATGTTGCAAAAGAACATTATCGCGAAAAAGCTCCGTGAGGATACGCTGGCGGAGGAGCTTAGACTTCTCTACGTGGCACTGACCAGAGCCAAGGAAAAGCTCATCCTGACGGGGACTGTTTCCGAACCGGAGAAATTCCTGGCGGAGAGCGAGCTCCTTTCCGGAAAGACGGAGCGATTGTCCTATTTGGAGTTTATGAAGGCAACCTGCATGATGGATTTCCTAAAGCCGATCCTGCTCCAAACGGGGCTTGAGATTTCCGTGATCCCCGCGGCAGAACTCTTGGGCGCAGAGACGGAGGAACAGCTCACCTTCGAACTCTCGAAAGGGGCGCTGGAACATGCGAAGGAGAAGGCGGACGAGGTGCTTTTGGCAGACTTAAGGGAGCGCTTTACCTACGAATATCCCCACGCGAAGCTCCAGGATCTTTACACGAAGACCACTGTTTCGGAGCTAAAGATTGCCGCGATGTCGGAAAAGGACGAGGCAGCCTACCATGCCTTCGAAGACACGGTGGCAGAACCCTACGTACCAGAGTTTCGCAGGCAGGAGGAAAGCGTTACGGGTACGGTTCGCGGGAACGCTTACCACCGCGTGATGGAGCTGATGGACTTTACGCTCCGAAACGACGAGGCGGGCATGGCGCAGGCAGTGCGCGAGCTTTTGCAAAAACTTTCTGAAGAACACAGGCTATCGGAAGAATATCGAAACGCCGTGCGCGTGGATAAGATCTGTCAGTTCCTGAAATCGGGACTGGGCGAACGGATCATGAAGGCACAGCAGGCGGGAAAGCTTTTCCGCGAGCAACCCTTCGTGTTATCTCTTCCCGCGACGAGGCTCCGTGAGGATTTCCCTGGCGAGGAGAGCGTTTTGATCCAAGGTATCATTGACGTGTACTTCGAGGAGGAGGACGGATTGGTGCTCCTCGATTACAAGACCGATGCAGTGCCTGATCTGGAGATGTTATGGCAGCGCTATGAGACGCAGCTGGATTACTATCAGGAGGCGCTCGAGCGCCTGACGGGCAAGAAGGTTAAGGAGCGGATCCTTTATTCCTTCCACCTCGGACAATATTAATGAAAAAAGAGCACGCTTCCCATTTGCGTGGGAAGCGTGCCTTTTCTTTGGTTAAAAAATTAAGAGGGGGATAGAAAAATGTCAGGTATTATACAAGGGATTTCCCGTTGTCAGTAAGAAGGAGCTTTTTCGTCTGAGGAACCTTAAGGAGCGCGGTCGCGCCTGCTACGGTAAAGCAAAGCTCAGGCAGCATGTATGCGCCATTGTAAGCAAGGCTGTAGAGCGCAAAGTTATCGAAGTTAATGTTCAAAACCGTTCCGCCGCTCTTCCAGATGGTGATGCCGCTGATGAAGTGCACAACAAAGCGCAGGAACACGGCAAGCGCGGTACCGCTGATCCAGCCCGCAAGGCCCTTCTTGCGGAAAATGCCGGCAACGCCGATCACGCTGAAAGCAAAGATATAGTCCAAGAAAATGCAGGCAACTAAGATCATGGGAGTCAGACCCCAACCAAACAGGCCGTCAATGATGCCTTGGCCGAGCTGTACAAGGGAGAAAAGGAAGGATACCACCATGCCTGCTTTTAAGCCTCTGCGGATCGAGTAGAGGGTGATGGGAAGCATGGACAGGAGCGTGATGGAACCGCCCCAAGGCAGCTTGATGATGCGGATGAAACTGAGAACGGTGGCGAGGGCGATCATGATCGCGCCTTCAACAAGTACTTTGGTGTTTTTCATAAAAAAATCCTCCTAGATTACCAGGAGGAATCACGTCCAGCCGAACTAAATTGCCATTTCGCGCATTGGCGTAAATGGTGTTGGCTCTGCTTCCTTCCGCCGGTATTATCCGGTTCAAGTAATGAGGGTCTCAAAGGGCAATCCCTTTGATCTCAGCGACGTGCTCCCCTAGCGATATTTTGTTTTGTGACAGGCGCCTGTCACTTTTCTGACTATAATCCAGAAGATGAGAATTGTCAAGTCTATTTTTATTGGAATATAGCATAAAAAATTTTACGGAATATGCTTCCAAAATCATAGACGAAATTCTAAAAAACATTTCAAAAAAAACGATAGTATAGGCGAATAATGGCTTCATGATGGCATTGACGTATGAATAAAAAAGTTGCTTTATCATGTTAATAATGATATGATGGCGAGGGAACTAAGCATGGATGTGGGGGATGAACAGTACATGAGATTTCAACGTCAAAATATCGCGAAATATGCGATAGTGACAATGTGGATACTGACAATGTTTGTCAGTGTAAAAAGTATTTTTACCGATTTTGGAATTGATAACGCATATCAAGTGGCTATGTCTTATAGACATTTGAATGGAGATAGGATGTTGGCGCAGATGTGGGAACCACATCAGTTTTCCATTTTGTTTAATGACATATTGATGGCTATTTATCGTCTGTTCGTTCCTTCTTTGGCAGGAGTAGTAATTTATTTACAAATATGTGGTACCTTTTTATTCTATCTGTTAGCTCTTTTTCTGTTTAGGACATTGCATGGAATAATGGATTTCTTAACGGCAAATTTAGCATGCATGTTCCTGATTTTGTTTCGCGCGAAACAGACGCCTTTCCCAGAATTCTCAAATTTAGAAATTGCATGTTCTGTCTTGATTTTTTGCTCTTTCGTGACCTTTTTAAAAAAAGAGAAGGAAGGGGAAAAAAGTGCTTTATTGGTTTTAGTAGCGTTGTTTGTATTTTTACAGACGCTTTCCTATCCTACTTGTCTCTTAAACGCCATTGTGATTGTAGTGATTCTATTGGTGAAAACAAAGGATAAATTTCGCCATTGTCTTATTTTTGTATGCACGCTTGCTGTGATGGGATTATCCGTTATAGGTTATTTTGTGGTAAGCATGGGATTAGACAGGGTCATTTTTAGCTTGAAAAATATCTACTCATCTTATACCCACTCCGTAACGCGGGCTTTTGGTGCATACTGGCCAGGATTCTTGTTTGCACTTGCAGGAACGGTTTTTAGTATTCTGATCGGAGTTTTAGTGAAATTTGGTCTGGAACGGTATTTCAAAATTCTAAAGAAATTCTCTTATTATACGATATGTGCCGTGGTGGCATTTTCGATTGAGATCATCATGTTAGTATTTCAAAGAACGACGGGAATTGACTGGAATTGTTGCTTTTTTATTATTCCAAGTGTATTAATTCTTCTGGGAATGTTAGCGTACTCTAAGATGAATGCTAACGAGAAAACCGTGTGGTTGGTGGGCCTGTCTCTATCCATGGTTTCTTTTCTGGCGACCAGTTTGCTTACGGATCTTGGTTTGATCACTATTCTTGCCTATTTAGTCCTGGGAGGAATTGTTTCCATGATTCCCGTTCGGTATCTATGTAGTGATTACAAATGGTTTTTAACACTAATTTTGTTGATCATTGTATCTCATAGAGCATTAGTTGTATGGGGGTATGGAAATACGGGGAATCAAGTTATTTTAACCTATGAGGTTCAAAGTATCATACATCATGGACCAGCCATGGGAATTGTTTGTGACAGAGACACGGCGAACCAGTCGAGATTGGATCAGGAAGCCGTCGGGCAGTTTGTACGTGAAAAGGAGAAGCTTTTTGTCGTAGGGCCGGATTATTTTGATTCTATCTTTTTCTTGTATGGAGATATACAGGTTTGTAATTATTCTACCATTGATACTCCGTATTACAATGAGTGTTTGGAAGCATATCTTGACGTGAATCCGCAAAAGGTTCCCATGGTGGTTGCCGTGGCGAGGTGGTACCAGGGAGAGCCCAGAGTCGCAAAAGATTCCTGGATCATGCAATGGGTCGAACGACACTATACTGTCGCAGGAGAATCTGATTATTGGTTTTTTTACCGATAGCCGATCAGAGCCTGGCTCCTTATCAAAATACGCTTGCAACTTCTGGGCGCAAAGTATATAATTCTTATTAGAGATGAACCGCTATGCACGAAGGCGTAGCGGTTATTTTTTTAGGGATGATGGCTGCGAAAATGGATGGAAATGAGGATTACAAAATGAGCGAAACGAAGATGATGAGACCTCCCATGGAGGTGCAGTATCGAGAGGAGCTGGAGGCACTGGAGCGGCGGGATACGGCAAGAAAGCCCATCGGCTGGAGGCTATCTCCGCAGGCGGTGAAAACCTTTATTTTGGGCAGCAAACAGCCCGTTCCTTATGGAGATGGAGAAATTACGATTCGAAAGAAATATTATGGCAATGATGCCTTGATCGAACGCTGTATCGTGACACTGGCGGGTAATCGCGGACTTATGCTGGTAGGGGAGCCGGGCACGGCTAAGTCCATGCTGTCAGAGCTTTTATCCGCTGCAATTTCCGGGTGTAGCACGAATACCATTCAGGGCACGGCGGGAACGACGGAGGACATGATCAAGTATTCCTGGAATTATGCCATGCTGCTGGACCGTGGCCCCGTAAAGGAGGCGCTCGTCCCCTCTCCATTATATGTCGGCATGGAGAAAGGGATTCTCACACGTTTTGAGGAGATCACAAGAACGCCTGCGCAGATTCAGGACAGTCTGATCAGCGTGCTTTCCGATAAGGTGCTCAACGTGCCGGAGCTTGGCGACGGAGGGCTTCTTTTTGCAAAGCAGGGCTTTAACGTCATTGGCACGGCGAACACGAGAGATAAGGGCGTGAATGAAATGAGCTCCGCGCTCAAACGTCGTTTTAATTTTGAGACGGTGCTGCCCGTGCGAGAGGTCGCATTGGAAAAGCAGATCATTATTCAGGAGGTGGAAAAGCTCACCAGAGAGAATCAGATCGAGATGACCGTGGATGAGTCGGCCGCTGAGGTGCTGGCTTCCACCTATCATGAGCTGCGCGAGGGAGTTTCCTCGATGGGACATCAGATCGATCGTCCTTCTGCCGTCATGAGCACGGCAGAGGCAGTCTCCGTGTATTATCAGACCATGATGACCGCCTACTATTACGGCGATTCCAGGATCAGCATGGACGCGATGGTGCAAAACCTGGTGGGCGCCGTTGCGAAGGAAAATGGCGACGACCTTCCTAAGGTGCGCAGTTATTTCCAGACGGTGATCCGTGACAAGAGTGCAAAAGAGGGCGGCATATGGAACGCGTATTACGAGGCGAAGAAATATCTAGGCTAATGGATGCAGCCTGCAGCCAAAACGGGAAGGTCTTTTACTTTCCCGTGCGGCATCATAGCCCGGCCTGTTCGTTCCATCTGGAAAAGGTCATCGATGCATATCAGCCAGACATTATCCTCATCGAGGGACCGGAGAATGCGAATGACCTGATCCCTGACATGACGGACGTGGCCACGCTGGCGCCCTTTTGCATCTATTATTCCTATCGTGACAAAAAGGGGCTTGTTAGCGAGGAGAAGCGGGACTACCGGTGCTATTATCCCTTCCTCGATACGTCGCCGGAGCTGGTGGCGCTGCGGGGCGGTAAGTCAAAGGGCGTGCCTGCGATGTTCTGCGATCTTCCCTTCGAGGAGATCTTGATCGCGGAGCAGGAGGGCATGGGCCTTCGAAAGCAGGATGACAAAAACAGTTATAACGATGACGCATATCTGGCGGAGAATTCCTTTATCGCGGGCGTTGTGGAGAGAAGCGGCCTAAGAAGCTTTGAGGAGTTTTGGGAGCGCCACTTCGAGATGGAAGGCCTTGTCGAAGAAACGAAGGACTTTCTGGCAGACATGCTGTATTATTGCGTGCTCTCCCGGGCAAATACCGCTGTTTCCATGATGCGGGAGGACGGGTGCCTCGCGAGGGAGGCTTACATGCGGGCGCAGATCCAAAAGGCCTGCGAGAACAATGCAAAGGTTTTGGTGGTTTGCGGCGGCTTTCACGTGGCGGGTCTCGCAGATCCGAAGGATTGGCTTCTTGCGGAGGCTGGTAGCGCCATCGGCGGCGGGCTTTTCGGGACGGAGATTCCAGAAGGTCTTACCGCAAGGGAGAGCGACAGGAAGCTTCACTCGATCGATGACGGAGACAAGGGCGTGTATCTCATGTCCTACTCCATGGAGGCGGCGGATCGCCTAAACGGGTATTGCAGCGGCATGCCGCATCCCATGTTCTATCAAAGGATCTGGGAAGGACTGCACGTGGAAGGAGCCGCGCCGGAAAAGGTTTATGAGCAGGAGCTTTTGCAGTTCCTTGTGGAGGTGGGAAAGAGGGTGCGTCAAAAGGAAGGGTATCCCTCCACCTTTGACGAGATCTGCGCGATGACGATGGGGCTGAATCTGGCGCTCCTTCGCGGAAAGCCTTTTCCCGGCGTGTACGAGCTGACGGACGCTGTACTGTCCAATTACGTAAAGGGCGAGTACCAGCTGGCAACGGATAGGCCCATGCGGGTACTACGGGAGCGCCTGACGGGCAATCGCATCGGAAAGCTGACCGAGAACGCGAAGCTTCCGCCTCTTTGCTCGGATTTTGAAAAGCTTTGTCACACCTATCGTTTGGACATTCACGCGACGACGAAAAAGGAATTGACGTTGTCCCTTTTTAGCAAGAAGCGGCATCGTGAGATCAGTGCATTTTTGTATCGCTGCGAGTTTCTGGGAACGGATTTTGCCGTGCGCAGGAAGGGCCCGAATTTAAGACAGCGAACGGATCGAAATCTCATCCGTGAGATTTGGGAATACAGTTACAAACCGCAGGTCAGCAGCGTTCTGATCGAATCAAGCGTTTACGGCGGAACCATCGAGGAGGCCTGCAGGACGTTGGCCGATCGGTTCTTTTTGGAGGAGACCGATGCGGGCGCGGCATCGACGCTGGTCGTTAGGATGTTTGAGATGGATCTTGGCTTTGGAAACGCTGGGATTTGGGAGAAACTGTCAAGCACCATTCAGGAGAGCGAGGATTTCTTCTCGCTGACGCAGACCTTTTCCAACCTGGGGATGCTGATCGACATGAAGGAGCTCTACGGGTATGAGGTGGATCTGCAGCCCGTTAGGGACCTTGTGGTACAAAAGCTTTTGGCGCTCCTTGGGCACCTCACGAACGTGAAGGATGAGGATGCGCAAAAGGTTTTGCAGGCACTGAAAGAACTGTACCGGGTCTTTCTTCGAAACGACATGAAGGAGGAGCGGGAATACTTTATCGAGATCCTTTCCAAAATGCGGGAGGACGCGAACTTAAACGCCCTGCTGGCCGGCGGCGTGAACGGGCTTCTCTTTGCCTACGGCGAGGTATCGAATGAGGAGATCGCGCAGACGACGCAGGGCTATCTTCTTGCATCGGGTGAGAAGGCCGGGAAGGCGGCGAATTTTGTAAGGGGTCTGTTTTACGTGGCGCGTGACGTGATCTTCGCGTGGGAGGGCATGCTCGACATGCTCGACGACTTCCTGCGAAGGACGCCGTATGAGGAATTTTTGATCGTGTTGCCACAGCTTCGCCTGGCATTTAGTTTCTTTACGCCGGCGGAGATGGACCGACTGGCGGCGAAGGTGGCAAAGAAGTATGGGCTGCGCCAAAGCGAGTTTGAAAGCTTAAAGGCCGTCAGCGCCGAAGAATATGCCTACGGGAAAGCATTGGAGGAGAGAATTCTTGGAGCATTCTCATGATACCGAACAATTGAATAAATGGCGGCTGATGCTTGGACGGTATGCGGACAATCAGATCCCCTTTGGTGCAGGAAGCAAGACGATGCAGGACATGGACAATGTCCTTGATTATCTCTATTCGCGCGAATACGGCGAGGATGAGGGCGTGCGTGACCCGAAGGAGTTGCGGGGCGGAAGCGGGCAGTCGCAGCTCACGGTTTCGAAATGGATCAATGAGGTGAACAGGCTCTTCCCAAAGGAGACCATCGAGGTGCTCGAAAAGGAGGCTTTGGATCGCTACGGCATGACGGAGCTTTTGACCGACGAGTCTGTTCTGGAAAAGCTCGAGCCTAACCAGGAGCTGTTAAAGCTGATCTTGCAGCTAAAGGGGCTGATGAGCCCGAAAGTTCTTTCGGCGGCAAAACAGATTGTGCGGCGCGTTGTGGAAGAGCTGCGAAAGAAGTTCGAGCAGGAGATCCGGCAAAGCCTTACCGGCAGGGTCGACAAGAACCAGGAGAGCCCCGTCGCATCGGCGCGGAATCTGGACATGAAAAAGACGATCCTGCGCAACTTAAAGCACTACGACAAGGAGAAGGAACGCCTGGTTTTGGAGAAGGTGTACTTTTATTCCCGCGTTCGGCAGAACGTCACCTGGCACGTGGTCATCTGCGTGGACGAGAGCGGATCCATGCTGGATTCCGTGATCCACAGCGCGGTCATGGCTGGGATTTTTGCATCCTTGCCGATGCTCGAAACGAAGCTGGTGATCTTTGATACGAACGTCGTGGATCTTAGTGAGTCCGTGGATGATGCCGTGGAGACGTTGATGAGCGTGCAGCTCGGCGGCGGTACGGACATTGGAAAGGCGATGCGCTACTGCGAGACGCTGGTGACGGAGCCGGAGCGCACGATCTTTGTATTGGTGACGGACCTTTACGAGGGCGGCAGACCGCAGGAGATGTACGCCTGCGCGAGAGGACTCGTCGAGGCGGGCGTGAAGGTCATGATCCTCACGGCGCTGGATAAAGAGGCCAATCCCAACTACGACAGAAAGGCAGCGGCAAAGATGGCGGCACTCGGCGCGAACGTGGCTGCCATGACGCCCGGAGAGCTGGCTGATTGGGTGGGAGGTATCATCCATGAGTGAGCTTAGGCGATTTTTGGGAACGGTCGATGAGGAGTACCTGATCGGCCTGTCAAATAAAGGCATTGTGAAAAGGTCCTACAAGGACTTGGAAAATACCACCGTCGAGATCACGGAGGAAGGCGAGGAGATCCGAGGCACCTGCGGCGACGCACAGGTGGTGCTAAAGCTCCCTCTTACAAACAGCACCTGTAGCTGTCCTTCGACGAGCATATGTAAGCACGTGATCATGACGATCCTCGCGGCGAAGAATACTGGCGGGGAAGAAACGGAACCTAAGGCGCAGACGACGGAAAAGCCCCAGGAGGATGCGAAGGCGCAGACTGAGGAACCTGCAGCGCCGGAGGAGGATCTCACGGAGAAGATCCTGCAGGTTTCGGCGGAGAAGCTAAAGAAAGCACTCTCTGGTAAGGACTGGATCAAGCTTCTGACCCAGACGGACTTTGCAGAGGATTTTGAAATACAAAAAGAGAAGCTGATCACCGTAAGGAATGCGAAGACTAATGCGACGGTCAAGCTCACGACCCCGTTAGAGCTTTCTACCTGCAGCGTTTGTCACGACGAGAAGCTATGCTTTCATAAGGCGGGTGCGATCCTGGCGATGCAGCTGCAGGCAGGCGTCATAAGTTTGGAGTCACTCATGGATGCCGCCGCTGAGCAGTCGGAGGAGTTTGACGAGGAGAGCGTTCCGGAGGTTTTAGCGGACTTAAAAGCCTTTTTGGATGAGCTTTTCATGGTCGGCGGTGCGAGGCTGTCACCGGAGACACCCCTTGCGGCAGAGCGGTTTGCCCTGCGCGCACACAACGCAAGACTTCCAAAGCTCGAAGATCAGCTGCGCGCGCTAGCGGAGACCATCTCGGGCTATCAGGGAAGACAGGCGAAGGTCACGGTTTCGGACGTCTGCCAGAGACTAACGGAGTGCTACGCTTACGTAAGGCTCTTGGAGCGAACGCTGGCGGAGGGAAAGAGCGTGTATTCCCTGGCCGGAGCATTCCGCTCAGAATACGCGGACGTACCGGAGCTCATGCTCCACGGCATTGGCATGCGGGCCTTTGAGAGCGCGACCGGGTTTGCAGGAAAGACCCTTTACTTTTTTGAAGAGAACACAAAACGGTTTTATACTTATACGGTGGCAAGGCCCACCATCTACGATAAAAAGGAACTGCCCAAGTATCGCAGGCAGATGCTGACGGACACGGTTCCCTGGGGGCTGAACTGTACGCTGACGCAGCTTTCCACGGCAACGGTGAGGCTCAAAAACGGGAAAGCAAACGCCGCAGGGCGCCTGTCCTCCACGAGCCAGGCAAGGGCTGACCTCATCACGGTCGGCGGCGTATTGCCTGACAACATCGGAGAGACCATGTACGATGATTTCGAGGAGCTTTGGGACGCGTATCGAAAACGGATGGAGGCTACGGGAGAGGAGCTTTCTGAAGCGGAAAAACTCTTCCTGATCAGGCCAAAGCGCCTTTTGGACATGCACTATGACGAGACCCGGCAAGCGCTGCTCTTTTGGTTTGAGGACCTCGAAGGGAGACGCCTTCGCGGCGAGCTGATCTTTTCAAAACAAGAGGAGACGGCGATCCGAAGTCTTGAAAAGCTAGAGAAAAAACAAGGTGACGGAGAAGAGCTTCCCGTGTTTTTGGGGGTTCTCTACGCAGATGAAGGCGAGTGCAGTTTTTATCCCATCGAGACGATCGGTGAGGGAAGACTAACGGAAGACTAGAGGGTACGCAGGTGAAGGAACAAAAGATCAGAAAAGAACTGATACAGGTGCGAGAGCTCTTGGCAGACTTATTTCAAAGCGGCCTCACCAACGTGCCGGAAAGCCTTGTGGCGAGGCTTTCGCAGGAAGAAACGTATGTCAGGCAGTACGGCATGGAGTGGCTCGCAGACAGGCTCCATGAACTGTCGGAAGGGCTCAAGGCGAGAAGGCATTTGTTTGATAATGAAAATGCGGATGAGCTCGTGGCACTGTTTTGTAAGATCGGAAGCTTCGTGGAAGAGGGCATACGGCAAAGCGGCCTCGATGAAGCAGGAATACGAATTGGACAAAAAGATTGGGAACAGGAAGACTAAGGGGAGGTAAAAACACATGAGAAATCCAGAGGAAGATCGTAAGGACGCGGTCTACGCAAGCTTTGGGGAGTACGGCTTAACGGAGCAGCAGATCGAGCTGGCAACAAAGTACGTAAACGGGGAGATCCCAAGTCTCGATCTTAGCATCACCCAGAAGCAGACCTTTATGCTGGGACAGCCCAGGGATGAGAACGTTTCAAAGATCGCAGACCGGTTAGAGCGTCATAAGCAGCTTGAGATGGCGGGACGTTACGTCGAAATCATGTATCAAATCTATGGTACGAGCATGTACAACGCCTATTATCAGATCTCGGAGGCACGCAAGTTTGTGCCCGTGAAGACGCGGATCGCGCTCGAAGTGACATTGGCCATTCGGTATCACAACTTCGGGTATGCCAGCTACCGGGGCATTTTACAGATCACGGGTGACCGTAACATTCTTCGCGCGGCTATGGAAGATACGGATAAGAGCGCAGGTGGTCCGGACTTTATCATTATGACGGCCATGTTCTATGACGGACCGGAGAACGGGCACTGGGACGGAAAGCCCGTATGGGCACACAGACAATCGGCGCAGGAAAACAGGCCCGCGGAGAAGGGCGTGTTGGGATTCCTTGGCGGACTTCTTGGGCTGACTGCAAATAGCGCACCTGCAAGTGCACCCGCCGCATCGAATGGCGAAGCATGCATGGAGACCAATGCTTACGTAAAACAATTCCCTCAGGAATTTAAGCGCTATGAAGAGATGTTCCCGGAGATTCTGGATAAGCTCTTTTACGCGGGCATCCCTGCGCCGGTAAAGACGGCGATGCAGAACTTCCTGCGCGAGAGGGATATTCGCAAACCCATCCCTGCGGAAATCTTGAACTTCACGGCGAATGCTTCGAAGGGACTTCTTCCGAAGGAGGGCGGACTGTTCATCAGCTACGCCGCAGTCAATTACAGACTTTCTCCCGTGATCTTTAATTTCCTGCGCATTTTCATGTCCGGCGATCTGGCACCCAAGTGCCTGCAATACATGTATTACACGGAGCCGAAAAAGAGCATGGAGCAGGAGGTGCGTCGCTGGAAGGTGGACTTCCAGGTGAATGACGTCACCTACGTCATTTGGCTTGGCTCTAAGTGGGTACATCAGAATTCCAACCTGCAATTGGATAAGACCATCGCGGGCAGGATCCTCGCAGACATGACGAGGGAGAATCCTGATGCCTACGTACAGGCGATCCGTCAGGCGAGTGGCGACGTAAGCCAGCAGCTGATCAACGCGGCAAAACAATCTGGAAACAATGGTTTTATTCAGGGCAAGCTCCTTCCCATGATCAGCTCGGATCAGTCGGGCATTCAGCAAAAGATCATGGATCAGCTCATTCCGACGGGCGATCCCGTGATGAAAACCGACATTGCCGCATATCTCAAGGGCGAGAAGAGCATCGACGTGGTGCTTCCTTACGAGTCCAAGGTGGTTGGCGTTGGAAACAGCTATCAGAACCTAAGCGGTCCCGTGATCAATTATGGCGCGACCTATGGAAAGGACGGGTTCTATGACCGCTGTCTTGCCTTTATCGCGTTCCGACAGATGGAATATTCGATCCTGCCGTTTTGCGGAGAGTTTAGTTATGACTTTAAGGTCGATCGATTCAAGACCGTTCTGGAATCTATTGAGCGGGGAAAGCTTCCCGTTCTGCACCGCTTAAGAATCTGCTCGTTGATCCATGATTCCTATCGCGGAAAGAAGGAAGAGAAGTGGAAGGTGATGGAGCAGTACTTCGCAAGGATGCTGCAGGAGCGCCGTGCGGAGACGGTGGATGCCTTCCAGAATGGCCCCGTGGTGGGACGACTCCTTGGTATCGAGCTCCTTGGAAGAAATGCGTTGAATAACAAGGCAGAGCTCATGTCCTTCCTTGGCGAGAGTTCTAAGCAGGTGAAGGAAGAGCTCATCAAGGTCTACGGCGCGCATCCCGAGTGGATGGACGACTTCCTGCAGATCTTGAAGACCTCGAAAAAGGGCAGCGAGCGCGAGCTGGCAGCAGCCGTTCTGGCAAAGTATAAGGGGATCATGGACCATCAGGAAGAACTGAATGCCGTGATCGAACAGGAAAAGAGTAAGAAGGTCATCGACCTTGTGCGCGAAATCTTGCGCACGGGCGGCGTACCTGGCATGGACGCAGCCGGCGGCGAAGCAGAGGGCGGTGCGGGAGCATCCGCGCTGCTGACGGCAGACGGGTATATCAAGGAGTGCCATAAGGGCGGTAAGAAGCGCGGCCTCGCGTGGATCTACGACGACCAGACCATGCCGGAGGTGCACTTCGACGGCGAAGGCGCGCAGGCGGCCTCTGAGGAATATCTGCAGGCAATCCTGCTGGCATATTCCAGCATGCCCATCCCCGGCGTGAACAAGGACGTACACGTTCTGACGGACGGCCTGAATAAGGCAGAGCTTGCCGCATACATGGAAGTGGTTTACGAGAAGTTCATGCAGGAGGGCGCGGAGGCAAAGAAGAAGTGGGTGCTTTATGCGACTTCGATTCATGGCGGCGCAAGGATGGTATCCAAGCTTCAGCACCAGATCGGCGAGTGGGCGGAGAATTCCAGAGGCGCGATGGCGTCTGAGGCTGTAAAGGCCTTAGCGCTTAATGACACGCCGACGGCGCTGCTTATCGTTGACGGCATGGCGCGCAAGTATAAGTTCAAGCAGGTGCGCAAGGCGGCGCAGGATGCCATGGCCTTTGCGGCGCAGCAGCTTGGTCTTACCGTGGAAGAGCTGGCAGACCGCATCGTTCCTGACCTTGGATTTGACGAGAGAATGGAGCGTCATTTCGATTACGGCACCAGAAGCTTTACCGTGCGCATTTCACCGGATCTTGACATTGAGGTGAAGGACGAAAGCGGCAAGAAGTTAAAGAGCCTGCCCGCAGTGGGTAAGAGCGATGACGAGGCAAAGGCTACCGCGGCCCTTGAGGAGTTCAAGGAGCTGAAGAAGCAGATGAAGACCACCGTGAAGACGCAGACGATCCGCCTGGAGCTGGCCATGTCGCTGGATCGTAAGTGGACGGCGGAGAACTGGAAAAAGCTCTTTGTTAAAAATCCGCTGATGCATCAGTTCGCCATCAGCCTGATCTGGGGAAATTATAAGGACGGCAAGTTGGAGACTACCTTCCGCTATTTGGAGGACGGTACCTTTAACACCGTTGACGAGGAAGAATACGAGCTTCCTGATGATGCGCTGATCGGTCTTGTACATCCGATCGAACTGGAGAAGGAGACCATCGACGCCTGGAAGGAACAGCTCTCCGACTACGAGATCACCCAGTCCGTGGAGCAGCTGGACAGACCCGTATTTACTTTGACCGAGGAGGAAAAGGGCAAAAAGACCCTCGATCGCTTTGGCGGTAAGCTTATCAATGGACTTTCCCTTTCCGGTAAGATGACGGGCCTTGGCTGGAGTAAGGGCGCGGCCCAGGATGCAGGCGTATATTACAGCTATTATCGCAAGGATGCGGACGCGGGATATGCCGTAGAACTTCATTTCTCCGGTGCGTACATTGGCGATGAGAGCGATGAAGTCACGGTATATGACGCGGCATTCTATGCGGCAGAGGATGCGGATAAGTGCGTCGGTCACTCCTACGGTGACATCCCGAAGGGGGATAAGGAGAGAAAGCTGGGCACCATTCCCGTGCGGTACGTGAGTGAGATCATCTACCAGCTCACAAAGGCGACCGCTTCCAGTACGGAGACGAACGAGAATTGGCGTAAGGACAGATAAGACAGACTTAGGAGAAATACATGAAGGAAAAGCGGCTAGTCATTGGAATCTTGGCACACGTGGATGC
>JAFPRF010000101.1 GCA_017400965.1 Lachnospiraceae bacterium | reverse complement strand
GCGTGCAATGCCGCTTCCTTGACGCCCTCCGCTTCCGTGATCGTTAAGATCCCGGGGGCAACGATGACCGTCATGGGAATGTGCCCCGGAAGAACGCCGATCTGCCCTTCCGTCGTATTAAACTCCACCATCTCCACTGCTCCCTCGTAGAACACTCTCTCCGGGGTCACGATGCGGAGCTGGTATGCTTTGGTTTCTTCACTCATGTCCGAGGACTCCTACTACTTATTGTGAACCTTTGCCAGTACTTCGTCGATGGTACCAACGTTGAGGAAATAGCTCTCCGGAATGTCGTCATGCAGACCGTCCAGGATCTCTCTAAAGCCGCGGATCGTCTCAGCGATGGGCACGTACTTTCCGTCGAGTCCGGTGAACTGGGTTGCAACGAAGAAAGGCTGGGACAGGAATCTCTGCACCTTACGCGCACGGGATACCACGAGTCTGTCTGCCTCGGAAAGCTCGTCCATGCCGAGGATGGCGATGATGTCCTGGAGCTCTTTGTAACGCTGAAGGATCTCCTGTACGCCACGGGCGGTGCGGTAATGCTCCTCGCCGAGGATTCTGGGATCCAGAATGCGGGAGGTGGACTCCAAAGGATCCACTGCCGGATAAATACCGAGCTCTACGATGGAACGGGAAAGCACGGTGGTTGCATCCAAGTGTGCGAACGTGGTTGCAGGTGCGGGGTCGGTCAAGTCATCCGCAGGCACGTAAACTGCCTGTACGGAGGTAATGGAACCGTTCTTCGTGGAAGTGATGCGCTCCTGCAGCGCACCCATCTCCGTCTGGAGGGTGGGCTGGTAACCTACGGCAGAGGGCATACGGCCAAGAAGCGCGGATACCTCGGAACCTGCCTGGGTGAAACGGAAAATGTTATCGATGAACAGCAGCACGTCCTTACCACCCTTGTCACGGAAATACTCCGCCATGGTAAGGCCGGTCAGGCCAACTCTCATTCTAGCTCCGGGGGGCTCATTCATCTGACCGAAGACCATGGTGGTCTTCTCGATAACGCCGGATTCACTCATCTCATGATAGAGGTCGTTACCCTCACGGGTACGCTCGCCTACGCCAGTGAATACGGAATAGCCGCCGTGCTCGGTTGCAATGTTACGGATCAGCTCCTGGATCAGCACGGTCTTACCTACGCCTGCACCGCCGAAGAGTCCGATCTTACCACCCTTCTGATAGGGGCAAAGAAGGTCAACGACCTTGATACCAGTCTCCAAAAGCTCGGTCTCGGTGGACTGCTCCTCAAAGGTGGGAGCGGCTCTGTGGATGGGCTCGTAAGTTACGCCCGTGGGTGCGGGCTTATTGTCAATAGGCTGGCCCAGTACGTTAAAGATTCTTCCGAGGGTATTCTCGCCAACGGGTACGGAGATGGGAGCGCCGGTTGCGATTGCTTCCATGCCCCTCATGAGTCCGTCGGTGGGGCCCATGGCAATGCAGCGCACCGTATCGTCACCCAGATGCTGGGAAACCTCTACCGTCAGCTCGCCGCCGTCCTTCGTGGGGATGCGGATCGCGTCATTGATCTCAGGCAACTTTCCGTCATCAAACCGGATGTCCAGCACGGCACCGATGACCTGTGTGATCTTGCCCTTACTAACTCCTGCCATTTCTTTTCCTCTTTCTCTTTGTTATTGGATTGCATTTGCACCGGCGATGATCTCGGTAAGCTCCTGGGTAATGGAGCCCTGTCTTGCACGGTTGTAAAGCAGCTCTAAGTCATCGATGAGCTCGGCTGCGTTGTTGGTCGCATTGTCCATGGCCTGCATTCTGGCGCCGTTCTCGGAAGCCAGCGCCTCAACGAGTCCGCCGTAGATCAGGCTTGCCACGTACTTCGGAATGATGAGGTCGAGTGCTTCCTCGTCCTCGGGCTCGAAGTTCATGGGTGCCTCGGCTCCCGTCTTGTCGCTTTCCTCCTGCTCCGTGGTCTGTTCACTCTTCTCCACGGGAAGGAGTTTGATCAGTGTCGGGATGTGGCTCACGGTATTCTTAAAGGCAGTGTACGCGAGGTAGATCTCGCTGATCTCGCCTGCCTCAAAGGCCTTCAGAAGTCTCTCGGTCAGGAACATGGCGTCTGCGTACGCAGGCTGTTCAATGACCTCAGGGAGTTCTTCCTTAATCTCGTACCCGGCTCTGGAAAGGATTTCCTTTCCCTTGTTACCGATGGCATACACGCAAACCTCGTCGCGATTCCAGGTCTCATGCTTGGTGATGAGCTTGGAGACGTTGGAGTTGTAGCCTCCGGCGAGTCCGCGGTTGGAGGTGATGAGGATCACGGCCTTTTTACCGCTCTCCCCTGCCTTTAAGTACTTGTGTTCCACGGTGCCCACTCTTGTGAGGATGCTGTTCATGGTGTCGTACATGCAGGTAAAATATGATTTTGATCGTTCCGCGCCGGCTCTGGCTCTCTGGAGCTTTACGGTAGACACGAGTTTCATTGCCTTCGTGATCTGCTGCGTGCTCTGGATACTGCTTCTTCGGCGCTTTATGTCCCTCATGGAAGCCATAGGGGAACCTCCTCTAGAAAGCCTCGGGGTTGAGGATTGGCTAACCCTTGTCAGGCACGCTCGCGCTATGGGTGCAGCGTAGCGGTACTAAGGCGCCAAAATACGTCGCCTAAGTACCGACGCTTGGCACACATGCCTGAAAGGGTTATCCAATCCTTCCCCCTCGAGGTTACTTAAAGCTTTATGTTACTGTTGTTCTGTGAGGAATACTTTTTTGAACTCCTCAATTGCCTTTTTGAGTTTTTCCTCAGTTGCCTCAGAGATAACTTTTTCCTCAGCGATATTATCAGGTACTTCGTGATATTTGGTATCAAGGAACTCGAAGAATTCTTTTTCAAACCGAGTAATGTCTGCTACTGGAATATCGAGAAGGTATTTATGCGTTACCGCATAGATAATGATTACTTGATATTCTACAGGCATGGGCTGGAACTGGGGCTGCTTGAGGACTTCCTTAATACGTTCGCCCTGTGCCAGCTTTTCCTTGGTGTCGTCGTCGAGTTCGGAACCGAACTGGGCGAAGGATGCAAGCTCTCTATACTGTGCCAGCTCCACACGGATGGGAGCGGCGATCTTTTTCATAGCCTTGATCTGTGCGGCGCCGCCTACACGGGATACGGAAAGTCCAGCGTTTACTGCAGGGCGGAAGCCGGAATTGAACATCTCTGTCTCGAGGTAGATCTGTCCGTCGGTGATGGAGATAACGTTGGTGGGGATGTATGCAGATACGTCGCCCGCCTGGGTCTCAATGATGGGAAGTGCGGTCAGGGATCCTCCGCCGTATTCCTCGCTCATTCTCGCTGCACGCTCCAGCAGTCTGGAATGCAGATAGAAGACGTCACCGGGATATGCCTCACGTCCGGGTGGACGATGGAGCAGCAAGGACAGGGTACGGTATGCAGCGGCGTGCTTACTTAAGTCGTCGTAAACAACGAGCACGTCCTCTCCGTTCTCCATCCACTCCTCACCAATGGCGCAGCCAGAGTAAGGAGCAATGTACTGCAGGGGTGCGAGGTCGCTGGCGGTAGATACCACAACGGTGGTGTACGCCATGGCGCCGAACTCCTCCAGGGTCTTTACGATATTTGCCACGGTAGAAGCCTTCTGGCCGATGGCAACGTAGATGCACTTTACGTGCTGTCCTTTTTGGTTGATGATCGTGTCAATCGCGATCGCGGTCTTACCGGTCTGACGGTCACCGATGATCAGCTCTCTCTGGCCTCTTCCGATGGGAACCATGGAGTCGATGGCCTTGATACCCGTCTGGAGAGGGGTATCCACGCTCTTACGGGTGATAACGCCGCTTGCCACGCGCTCGATCTTACGGTATTTCTTGGTCTGAATGGGGCCCTTTCCGTCGATGGGCTGGCCGAGTGCATTCACAACGCGCCCCATCATGGCATCGCCAACGGGAACCTCCACCACGCGTCCGGTCGTCTTAACGAGGTCACCCTCGCCGAGGTCCTTCGTGCTGCCGAGAAGTACGACGCCGACGTTGTCCTCCTCGAGGTTGAGCACCATGCCATAGACGCCGCCGGGGAACTCGAGAAGCTCTCCCTGCATGGCGTTTTCCAGACCATGTACGCGGGCAATACCGTCTGCTACCTGGATGACGGTGCCCACGTCGGACACTTCCAGATCAGACGCATATCTTTGAATCTGCTCCTTGATCACGGAGCTAATTTCTTCCGGTCTCAAATTCATGAATCTGTCGCACCTTTCCATCAGCTTCGCTTAGCCAAGCTGAATCTGTAATAATTGCTTCGTCAAATCATCTAATTTGCGCTTCACGCTGCTGTCCACAACGCGGTCGCCAATGCGGATCACCATGCCGCCAATGAGGCTCGGATCCACGGTATAATGCATTTCAAGGCTTTGGAACGGAGCAGTCGCGAGGATTCTCGCCTCCACCTGCTTCTTTTGAAGGTCCGTCAGCTCCACGGCCGTCGTCACGTAGGTCTCGGCCATCTTCTTCCACGCCTTCATGGCATCGTCGACGTATTCCACGATGTCATCGAGATCGCGGTAGCGGTCCTTCTCCACAAGGAGCCTCAGGAACTCATAGAGTTCGGGGCTCGTCTTTCCCTCAAAGACCTTTTGCATCACGGAAAGCTTTTCCGTCTTTGCGATGCCGGGATGGATCATGAGGTCATAGAATTTCGGATTTTCCTTCAGAATGCCTTGCAGCGCCGTCAGCTCCGCGAAAAACTCTTCGCCTGCGCCGGCGGTTTTCTCTTCCTTCTCCATGGCAATCTGAAACAGCGCTTCTCCATAGGTTTTGGATACTAGCTTAGCCATGTGTTCTCACCCATTTCCTTTAAGGTTTCGTCGATCAGCTGATCCTGTACCTTCGTGTCGATGTTGGCCGCAACGACCTTGCCAGCCATGACGGAAGCAACGCTTATGATCTCCTTCTTTACGTCGTCGGACATCTTCTGCTTCTCGAGGTTCGCTTCCACGCGGGCACGCTCCAGAATTCTGGCAGCCTCCTCCTTCGCTTCCGCGATGATGATCGACTGGTTCGCAAGGCCCTTGCTGCGTGCCTCGCTCAGGATCCCTTCCGCCTCTTTGTCGATGCCCTTGAGCTTGCCCTCGTACTCTTCACGAAGACTTCTGGCCTGCTCCATGTTGTTCTTGGCATCCTCGAGCTCTCCGCGGATCTTTTCCTTACGGTCATTCAGCATCTTGCGAGCCGGGTTGAACAGGAAGTAACTCATGATGGTGAAGAGGGCAAAGACGGCGATCAGGGTCAGAGTGGAATCTGCCAGAAGCTGCCAGTCGATGCCGAACATTCTGTCATAGGTCTCTCCTGCAGTTAATAGAATCATTTTTCAGGCTCCTTTCCGATTTACCAGAACAGCGGCTTTACGAAGAGCAGCAGGATGGCAACCAAAAGGCCATACAAACCGGTGGTCTCGGCAACGGCCTGACCAAGAAGCATGGTGGACGTGATGGAAGACTTTGCACCGGGGTTACGTCCAACGGCTGCTGCCGCGTGACCTGCCGCGATACCCTGGCCGACACCAGGTCCGATACCTGCGATTACCGCAAGTCCTGCACCGATTGCAGAGCATCCCAAGATAAACTCTCTGTTGAATTCCATTTCGTTTTCCTCCTAAACATTTGTTGGATAATTATATGTTCAAATTTGATGATTTCCGATCGTTAGTCCTCTTCTCCGATGGCGTTGCTTACATAGGTCATGGTCAGCATACAGAACACGTAGGTCTGTATTGCGCCGGAGAACAGGTCGAAGTACACGTGCAGCGCTGCGGGCCAGATCATGGCGAACCACTTAAGTAAGCCGTACACCAGCGCCATCATGATCGTTCCGGAAAGGATGTTCGCGAACAGACGGAGCGACAAAGAAACGGGCACTGCCAGTTCGCTGATCACGTTGATGGGGAACCAGATCGGCAGCCAAGGCGGCAGGGGCGAACACATGTCGGCCCAGATCTCCTTCGGCGTGTGGTACTTAAACTGGTTGAACCGGATCAGCGTGAACGTGATCACGCCAAGCGGGAAGGTCACGCCGTAGTCCGCCGTCGGCGAACGCAGACCAAGGAGTCCCGCGATATTACTGAACAGGATGAAGATAAAGATCGTCCCGACGTAATTTCGATATTTTGTTGCATTCTTTCCCATGGTCCCTTCCACCATGCCGTCGAGCTTTTCCACGATCAGCTCCACGACGTTCTGGAAAGTTCCGGGAACCTCCGCTCCTTTTTTGATCGCCTGTCCCGCGAAGATCGAGAACACGATGAGGATGAGCATCACGAACAAAAGACTTACGTGCGTCGTCGTGATCCAAACCTCATGACCGAAAAAGGAATACTTGAGTAGGCCGTGCACCATAACGTCAATGTCACTGCCCGTTAATAGTAAAGCGTGCATTCCTCGTCACCTCTATGTGATTACTGTAAATTTTCTTCCGTTATCTGCTGCTCCTGCTCCGGCTCGGGGAATTCCTCCGGGTCCGTCTCATGAAACAGCTTGTTCAAAAGCTTATGCGTAAACGGCTGAAGATACGCCGTTAATTTCAGGGTCATGCAGCCCAGTAGCATCAGCAAAGGATTTAGCCAATGCGTCAGGCTCGAACCAATGAGGAGCAAGGTCACCGAAAGATATCTGGTGAGGTACCCCCCGTAGATCATCTTGGAGGCGCTCTTTTCGTCCAGATCCAGCGCCCGGTCCAAGGTGCGGTACATGTGAAGCACCGCGAGAAACGCCATCAAACAACCAAGAAATAGACTGACGGCCCTCGCAGGTCGGTCCCCCGGGAAGGGAAGCGATGCGATCTGGAACAGGATGGCCAGGGCAAGGATCCCAAGCTCCATCTCCAGCACCGTTCTATTTTTCTCTCTTAGCTTCTCCAGAAGGCTTTCCTTCGTCATGCTGCGCAAAAATCCTCTTTGCCATCTTCCAGACGTTTTGCCCTCCGGCAATGGCACCTACAAAAAACAATACGATCGTGATCCAGCCCGTCTGAAATTTCTGGTCAAGCCAGATGCCGAGAACCGTCATCAGACCAATGGGAACAAGCATGTTGATCCCAAATTGCATGATCATCGTCAGCGCCTGAAACACGCTTTTGTCATAGGGCTTATCGTGTTTCATCCGCTGCCCTCCCATTCACTGGCTTTACGCCTGCCAGACACCTGGCAGACGTAAAAGACAAAAAACACCAAAAAGCATTATACGTGAATTTAAAGAAAATGTCTAGAAAAACAAATAGAAAAAAGAAGAATTAATGATTTTTTTATATTGATCACTTACCGATCCCTTTTGTTACGAACTCAGTGTAAAGCGCAACCACGTCGTCCCGCTTCGCTTTTGGCAATACGTAGGTACCTCCATCTGCGAGGATCACCTCCGCGTTACTGATGCGCTCAATGTATTTGGGATTGACGAGCAGCCCTCTTCGGATCTCGATAAAGCTCTGCCCGAACAGCTTTGCCGCGTCCGTAAAATTCATGTGTACGCGATCGCTTTTATTCTGTTGGCAGATCACGGTGTAATGCCGGTCGCTTTCCAGCTTGGTGACTCTGTCGGGGTAAAAGACGCGGACCTCCTTCCCAACGCTTAACACGACGGGCGCCTGTTCCTTCCGACTGATCCGCAGGTTCACGCGGGCAAAAGCCTTAACGATATCCGTTTCGCTGCAGGGCTTGACCAGATAATCCGCTGCCTGCACCTTAAACGCATCCACCGCATGGTCAAGGCTCGTCGTCACAAAAATGACCTGCGTTTCAGGGGACAGCTCCTTTACGGTCTTCGCCGCTTCCATGCCACTCTCGTCTCCCAGGTAAATGTCCTGAAAAATCAAGGAATAAACGCTTCCCTTTTTGATGCTTTCTATGAGTTTGGCCGTCGTGTCAAACCATACGATTTCCAGTTCATCGGCGATGTCCATCAATGAAAACCGTATTTTTTCCGCATCCTTCTTACTGTCATCACATATCGCTATCAGCATAATAGCCTCCCTTGTTGTAATTACCTTGCATCAATTCACATCCCATGTCAACTAGCATTTGCATGGTAGCTTCATCATCCACGCCCTGCGCGATCACCGTCAGCGGAACCTCCGAAAGCATGTGAATGATACCCTTGATGATGAAACGCTTTTCCTGATAAACGGAGGATAAGATCAGGCTCTTGTCCAAACGCACGGCCATCAGGGGAAATTCCAGCACGCGCTCCATGTTAGAATAGCCCTTGCCAAAGCCGTCAAGCATCAGCCTATAGCCCTGCGCCGAAAGCCTGTTGAGGTTTTCGTTCAGCACCTCACTGATATTCTCATACACGGATTCCTTAAAGGAGAAGCAAACCTGTTCCGGATGGATGTCATATT
Source organism: Lachnospiraceae bacterium (assembly GCA_017400965.1). Taxonomy (GTDB): domain Bacteria; phylum Bacillota; class Clostridia; order Lachnospirales; family Lachnospiraceae; genus Acetatifactor. The sequence continues at coordinate 4,154 of JAFPRF010000101.1, read as the reverse complement.
TCTCCCTAAGCTTCCACACCTTGTCCGTGAAATCCATCTGCATACATTGCGCCGTGGAGAGCGGGACGTGAACATATTCGTATTCCGCAAGCTTTTTCTCCCGAATGTCCATAAAGACCCGTTCCATCAGATAGGTTCCCAGGCGTATGCCAAGTCCCTTCTTCTCTGCCGTATCCATCACCACGGCCATGTCCAGCTTACCATATTGCGCGTCCGTCAGCTCCAAAATGGTATCCGCCGCGATGTTTTTCTTCTGCTTTGCAGACCATATGGGCTGATAGGACAGGGAGAAGCTGTCCGCATTCAACGCGCGATCCAAGATTTCATGAAAGTGCGTTTCGATCTGATAATCCTTTCGCGCGATCATCTTGTCCGCATGACTGTACAATCTGTCCACGTCAGCAAATCGAACAAAGTCATGTCCAAAGTTCAAAAGTTCGTCCACGTCGCTGATGTCCTTCGGGAACTGAATGGTCACGATGCGCGTATCCGCCCTGACGCCGGCGTTCGCAGCATCGCCCAGATAGGACTGAATGTTCTCTCTGATCTCAGGGATTGCCTGAACGGGATTATACTTCGTATCCTCCAAAATGGCGTAAAAGTTTCCGGGCTGTTCATAATACAGCTCGCAGGATACGCGATCCTTTTTGGCATAGGTGCGTATCTGCGCCTCTATGGCATGAATATAGCCAACAAAGGCTTCCTCTCCCATGTAACGGCTGATGTCATAAGCATTTAATATGCTGAATACAATGATCTGGATGTTCTGCCGCGCCGCCTTGATCTTTCCCATTTCCTCCCTGAAGCCTTGATAGCCCGGCAATCCCGTACTCAAATCCACCTGCTTCTCAGGTCGCTGGACAAACAAAACGATAAATAGCAGTGAAATACTGGTAAAGTAACATTCGATCAGCATTTCAGAATATAGTAGCTGAATGGCTACGGCAATGATGTTTAAGACGTACATTGCGGACAGCGCCAGCAACGCACCCAGATCCAGCGCGCGTCTGCAGGTGATCAGACATACCATGCCCGCGATCAGATAAAAGATCGCAAAGACATACAGCACCAAAATATAGTTGCCGCGCATATATCCCGCATCCGCGGTAACGGTAAACACCCCGTGGGTTCCTTCATTCAAGGCCAGCATCGCCAGTACGCCGCCATAGGGAAGAAGGAACAATACTTTTTTCCATAAAGCGTTGATGCGGTACCAGGTTCTGGTAATGGCAAACATGAAGAAAAAGTAGAGCATGTTTGTCCCATTACGCGTGATAAAATACAGGTATTCCGTGACGATGACAACCTTCTGCGAAGCCTCGTCCAAAGGGCGCTCGCTCATGAAAACGCCCGCCAACAGATCGGCAACCACCGTAAAAAACGCAAACGCAGTCACCCATAGGAATAAAACATTCGATCTGCCCTTTGTCATCTTACGAAAAATGGTAGTGTACCAAATAATGACAAAGATAGGGATGGCGCCAAGGTCCAGATATAAGATTTTATCCCTCATGCTGATACCTCCTTTTGAAGATCAGCCCAAAGCTGCCAGGACCACAGTTAATGGAGATCGCCGGTGACGCCTGCTGAACGTATACGTGTTCAAATTTCATGATGGATTCCACCTCTTCCCGTATCCGTTTCAGCTCCTCACTAGGGATTCCCGCATGCGTGATAAATAACGTATCCGTATCTACGTTGCTCACGCCGCGCAGCACTTTGCGAATGTATTTTTGTCTGTATCTCTCACTGTTTCCAAAGATAATGCCGCCCACGGTCATTTCACTGTCCTTCATCTCGATCACGGGATGGATCATCAGTGCGCTGCACAGCTTATGCAGCCCCGTAGACAGGCGGCCATTTCTGGTTAAATACTCCGTATTGTCCACAATAAAGCTTGTCTGTATCGCATTCTTTAACCCCGCCAGATCCTTACCCAGCTTGTCCGCATCCTGGCTGTGATTTTCTGCCTCCTTCACCGCCTCCATCACCATCAGTCCCATGCCGCTGGAAAGATGCCCTGAGTCGATGACCTTGACGTTATAGAAGGATAATGCCGCTTCACTTGCATTGGCAAAGCCCCGGCTGGATTTTTTCGCCATGGCAACGTGCAAAATATACTGTGCGTTCGTCAGCTCCTTTGCGAAAAACGCCTCATAATCGGAAACCTCTGGGGATTCACTTCTGGCTGCAACCTTGTCATCCGAAAGGTACCTAAGAATGGCGTCACCCTTCGCCTCCGTTCCGTCATCAAAGATTCCGTCCTTGGTCACGACACGATAGGGAAGAACGCGCACGTTCATGCTTCGCACAAGTTCCTCCGGAAGATCTGCAACGCTGTCCGTCGTGATCATGATGGCGGCCTTACGTCTGATCTGTCGCACGACGGCATCTGAACCATAGGCAGCCACCGTGGAATCATTGCCCGTCATCAGCTCCTTGGGAAGCAGGGATTTCAGCGTCTCCTCCAGTGCTTGTCCTTCCACGGGCTTTACGAGGTAGGCATCAAAGCCCTCCCTCTTATAGAGTGCCCGATTCTCCCCATCCGCATTTGCCGTAAGGACGATAACGGGTGTATTCTTACACATTCCGCCCGTCTGTTCACGGATCCTACGAAAGCATTCCACGCCATCCATCTCCGGCATCATGTGATCCATGAAGATTGCATCATAGTGCTTTTGCGCCGTCAGCTTTAAGCACTGTTCGCCGCTTTCCACCGTGTCGATCTGCACCTTCGTATCTCGAAGAAGCTTTGATGCCACTAAGAGATTCGCCTTATTGTCGTCCACGATCAGCACCTTTGCGTCAGGCGCTTCAAACTGCGACTGATAATTGCTATGGCTGTGATCGCCATGGTACTTCTGCGGTGAGAACTGGCCGATCACTGCGTCATCCACCGTTTCCTGCTCGATGGTAACCGTGAACGTGGAACCCTTGGTATACACACTGCTCACGGAGATTTCTCCGCCGAGCAGCTCCACCAGCTGCTTTACGATGGACAGGCCAAGTCCCGTGCCTTCAATGTAACGGTTTTTCTCCTCATCCACGCGCTTAAAGGCATCAAAAAGATACGGGATACTCTCGGAGCGTATGCCCATGCCCGTGTCTTCCACCTGATAGGTAACAACCACTTTGCCGTTTGCTGACCTGCGACAGTGGATCGACAAAGAAATCTCACCCTTCTCGGTGTACTTGACTGCGTTATTCAAAAGATTGATCAGAATCTGCTTGATGCGTACTTCATCGGAAAACAGCTGTGCCGGCAAGTAAGGATCTACGTCGATTGCAAACTTCAGGCCCTTTTCGTTTGCCCTGCCCCAGATCATGTTTACCAGTTCAGAAAGCATTTTACCAGTGTCATAGGGAACGCGGACGATCTCCATCTTTCCCGATTCCATTTTCGACATGTCAAGAATGTCATTGATCAGCGACAGCAGCATCCTTGACGCTGACTGAATGTTTCTGGCATCCTCTGCGACCTCGTCCGATACCTCTTCGCGCAGGATCATCTCGTTTAGTCCGATGATCGTGTTGATGGGCGTGCGGATTTCATGACTCATGCTGGAAAAGAACCGGTTTTGTGACCGGTTGAGCGCCTCAATCTCAACAGCCTGCTGCTGCGTCCTGTGGTTTTCCTGAATAAACAACTGATTTTGAAAGACCACCATCAAATAAACCGTAAAGCTGACAACCAAAACCGAGAGCAGGGAATCCATGTACCATACGGATCTGTCATGGTGATAAACCAGATCTGGCCAAAAATAGGCAAGCACATAGGAAACGAATACGGAAATGGTCAGCAGGATCAGAAGAAAGGTGCGCTGCTTCCCCTCCAAGATCAGACCGATAAACAGATAGGAAAAGACATACCAGGAAACGATACAACCCTCCAGTCCGCCGCCAAAGAAAAATGCGATCGGCAGAATAAAGAAAATCATGCCAAGGGCGATCAAAATGGCGCCTGCCTGAATTTTCTTTTTTCGAATGGATATAAACATCACCAAGGGTGCGGCGATCTCCGTCAGGATCAGCGCAACGATCTCCACGGGATCTTCCCTGATGATAATGTTGCCGATGGTCACGATGACGAGTGCGATAACGCCGATCAAGGTGAAATACCGGAATTTTGCTTCCGCGAAATCGCCATTCGGGAG
>JAFPRF010000100.1 GCA_017400965.1 Lachnospiraceae bacterium | reverse complement strand
GGCATCGAGACGCCGCGGTCTCTTGTGAACATTTACAAGGACTTGCATGACGATCTCGGGTGCAAGATCCCGAACAACGGATATCTGGAGAAGTGGGCAAAGCAGGGCGTGCTCATGTTAAACACGCTACTCACCGTGCAGGCGCACCAGGCGTTTTCCCATAAGGGAAAGGGCTGGGAAGAGTTCACGGACGCTGCGATCAAGGTCTTGAACGAGCAGGACAGACCCATGGTATTTATTCTTTGGGGGAGACCCGCGCAGCAAAAGAAGGAGTTTCTAAATAACCCGAAGCATTTGATCATCGAATCAGCGCATCCCAGTCCCTTGTCGGCGAGCCGGGGCTTTTTTGGAAGCAGGCCGTTTAGCAGGGCGAACCTCTTCTTGGAAGAGAACGGGATGGCGCCGATCGATTGGCAGATAGAGGACATTTAAGAAGGAGACAGAATCAGTTATGGAAAAGAAGGCTTTTGTAACCAAGGAAATGATCGAGGAAATTGCGAAGACTTATCCGACGCCGTTTCACATCTACGACGAGAAGGGCATCCGCGAAAACGCGAAGAAGCTGAAGGAAGCATTCGCGTGGAACCCTGGATATAAGGAGTTTTTTGCGGTGAAGGCAACGCCCAATCCCTTCCTCATTAACATTTTGCGCGACTATGGGTGCGGCACCGACTGCTCGTCCATGACGGAGCTGATGCTCAGCCATGCCATGGACATTCCGGGCGAGGACATCATGTTCTCCTCGAACGATACCCCCGCAGAGGAGTTCGCATACGCGGCAAAGATCGGCGCGACCATCAATTTGGACGATTTCACCCACATTCAGTTCCTCGAGGATACCATCGGATACCTTCCGAAGACCCTGAGCTGCCGTTACAATCCCGGCGGATATTTCTCCATTGCGAACAGCATCATGGACAACCCTGGCGACGCAAAGTATGGCTTTACGACTGAGCAGATGTTTGAGGGCTATAAGATCATGAAGGCGAAGGGCGTGGAGAACTTCGGTATTCATGCGTTCCTCGCGAGCAACACCGTGACCAACGATTACTATCCGACGCTGGCAAAGCAGCTCTTTGAGCTCGCCGTGAAGCTAAAGGAGGAGACGGGAGCGCATATCGCATTCATCAACCTCTCCGGCGGTGTTGGCGTGCCTTACAGACCCGATCAAGAGCCAAACGACATTAAGGTCATCGGCGAGGGCGTTAGAAAGGTTTACGAGGAAGTGCTCGTGCCTGCTGGCATGGGCGACGTGAAGATTTATACGGAGCTCGGAAGATTTATGCTGGCGCCTTTTGGACATCTTGTGACAAAGGTGATCCATGAGAAGCATACGCATAAGGAATATCTCGGCGTGGATGCATGCGCCGTGAACCTCATGAGACCCGCGATGTATGGCGCATACCATCATATTACCGTGCTCGGCAAGGAAAACCAGCCCTGCGATCATAAGTATGACGTGACGGGATCTCTTTGCGAAAATAACGATAAGTTCGCGATTGATCGCATGCTTCCGAAGGTGGAAATCGGGGATTATATGGCGATCCATGAGGCGGGCGCGCATGGCTATTCCATGGGTTATAACTATAATGGTAAGCTGAAGTCGGCGGAGCTGCTTTTGAAGGAAGATGGCAGCGTTCAGCTCATTAGAAGAGCGGAGACGCCGAAGGATTACTTTGCAACCTTTGATCAGTTTGACATTTATAAAAAGCTGGGGTTCTAGGATGAGATATCCAAAGTATTTGGAAATTGGCGGAACGATAGGGTTTGTGGCGCCGTCTTTTGGCTATGCGGATGAGCTGAGAAGAACATCTTTTGCGCGGACGCTGGAGAACTTTCATGCGGCCGGTTACCAAACGAAAATCGGGCCAAATTGCTATGCTGGGGATGGAATCGGAATAAGTTCGACGCCAGAGAATTGCGCGAAGGAATTAACGGATTTTTACTGTGATCCGGAAGTGGATGCGATGATCGCGTGTGCGGGCGGTGAGCTCATGTGCGAGACCATGTCCTGCGTGGATTTAGAAAAGATCGCAAAGGCAGAGCCTAAATGGTACATGGGGTATTCGGACAATACGAACTTTACGTTTCTGCTGACGACCATGTTTGATACGGCGTCCATCTATGGGCCTGGCGCGAGATCCTTTGCCATGGAACCGAGGCATGCGTCAATTGATGATGCGTTTGGTTTGATGACGGGAAAGACTAAGGCGGTTCACAGCTTTGACTTATGGCAAAAAGAGCGGAGCCCCGAGGAGGAGACGAATCCATATTGTGCGTATTTGCTGTCGGATGAGCGGGTTTCGAAGCTTTGGGAGCCGACGGAAGGGAAGCTTATCGATGATCTGCGCACGTGGAATGGAACGCTGGAATTCGAAGGACGACTCATTGGCGGCTGCATGGACTGCCTGGTAAATCTCCTAGGTACGAGATTTGATAAGGTAAAGGATTTTAACGAGAAGTATAAGGAAGACGGCGTGATCTGGTTCTTGGAATCCTGCGATCTAAACGTATTCTCCATTCGGAGGGCCATGTGGCAGATGGAGGAAGCAGGCTGGTTTCAGAACGTGAAGGGGTTCCTGATCGGAAGACCGCTATGCTTTGGGCAGGAGATGCTGGGGCTGGATCAATACGAGGCGATTTTGGGGATTGCGAGAAAGTATCAAGTGCCTGTCTTAATGGATTTGGACATTGGACATTTGCCGCCGCAGATGCCGATCCTATGCGGAAGCATCGGGAAGGTGAAACTTAAGGGGAATGATCTTCAGGTAGCTTACGAAATGCGATAAAGGAGGGCTGCTATGGAACAGAAGGGTTTGCAGGACGAGATTCTGATCAAGAAAAGCAAAACAAAGATGGTCATGCTGCTCATGACGCTGACTGTGGCGCCGATGATCATTACGATCGTTGCGGTAGGCGGTATCGGCGTGATGCTATCAAGTAGTGGCACGGATTCGAAGACGGTCATGACGATCCAGATGATTTCAGCGTGCATCTTACCGGTGCTTTGCTGCGTGGCGTCGTGGTTCTTTTCGAGGCACCTGATCCGTTCCATCGTGCAGATCGGAAAGACCATGGACGCGCTTGCAACGGGCGATATGTCCAAACAGACGCTAGAAGAAAGCCCCGTGCAGGAGGTCGATGACCTCGCGAAATCCGTTCTGGGACTGCAGATCAGCCTGGATAAGACGATTGGTAACGTGAAGTCGGCGACTCAGAGCCTTGTAGAAAAAATCGAGGACGTGGCGGATTTAACGAGCAGTACATTTGATCGCGCGAATCAGATTGAAGAGGTTATTGTAAACCTTACTGACGCGACGAACAGTATGTCGGAGAACGTGCAGAACATTAATCAGCAGGTTATCGAAATCGGGAATTGCGTGAATGACATCTATGGGAAGGTGGACATTCTGCATGGCGATTCCGAGAATATGCTAGAGGTGAATTCCAAGACCAACGACGATATGTGCGTCATCCGCGAGAACAGCGACCGGTCGCTGAATGCGGTGAAGAATATCACTGACCAGATCAATGCAGCGAACGATTCCAT
>JAFPRF010000011.1 GCA_017400965.1 Lachnospiraceae bacterium | reverse complement strand
GAGGCGGGTGAACGCGTAACGCAGGAGACTCGCCGCTGGGATGAGGACAAAGCTTCGTCCTTTTCCATGCGCTCGAAGGAGGAGGCGAAGGACTATCGGTATTTCCCTGACCCTGATCTGCCACCCGTAAAGATTTCCGAGGAATGGATCACGGCGCTGCAAGCCCGCATGCCTGAGGGGCGCGATGAAAAGTGCCAGCGCTACCAAACGGAATATGGTCTTCCAGAGTATGACGCAAGGCTTCTTACGCAGTCCATTCACGTGGCGCGCCTTTTTGAACGCACGGCAGCGCTTGGCGCGGCGCCAAAGAAGGTCGGCAATTATCTGATGGGAGAGGGCTTCCGGATCCTTCGTGAAAAAGGCCTTGACCCGGAACAGATCGCAATCTCGCCGGAGCACTTTGCGCTGCTCCTTCGCATGAACGAAGAAAAAAGCATAACGAACACGGTGGCAAAACAGATCTTTGAGATCGCCTTTACAAAGGACGTTGACCCGAAGGCCTATGCGGAAGAAAACGGCCTTCTTACCGTCTCCGAGGAAGGGGTGCTTTTGGAAACGGTCCAAAAAGTGATCGCTGAAAATGAAAAATCCGTCCTGGATTACAAGGGCGGAAAGGAAAAGGCTTTGGGGTTTTTAGTCGGACAGACAATGAAAGCCATGAGGGGGCAGGCGGATCCTGCCGCAGTCACGGCTTTACTCAAAGAATGCTTAGATTAATTTGTGAAAATGTAGTCTAGAAATACGTGATTGATGTCTTGATGCTCGCTGTTGACTAGGAAGGCAACGTACTGCATGTCAGCGCAGGCATAAGCCTCTCGGAGCTTCTGGCAATCCGCCAGCAGGATCGCCACGGGTACGGGATCCTTCATGGTGGAAGGATCGGAAGGATCCTCAGGGTAGGTCACGTTCGGGTTTTCCGCCGCTTCCTCTAAGAGGGTGCGGTCCATGTAGTAGAAGTAGGGCTCGTACTTTTCGTATTCCTCGTCGGTCAAAAACTCCCGCAGGTCCATCAGAACGTCATTGTAGGCGTAGCGGTCCATGGCCGGCGTGTCGCCGAGCATGGCATCAAGGTCGTTTGCGGAGATGTACACCATGATCTTTTGGGTCGTCTGCACGGTCGCGTCATCCATCTTGGTGAAGTCTAGGAACATGTCGGCGTCGAAGAAGAGCTCTTCCTTGTTTAAGTCGATCCCGGAGAGCTTTTCGAACTCCCCTTTGTACTCCTTGGAATTCCAGGTCTCGGCCATGTTGATGAAGGCAACGTAATAACCGGTCTCCTTCTTCGTAAGGAAGGAGTAGATCAGCGAAACCACGATGATCACGCCTAAGGTGCCACCGATCACGTGCCATTTATAGTAATCCCAAAAGTAGGAAGCTTTTTCCTTAAAGGAGCGATTTTTTATCTCCTCGCGTTCTTGCTGAAACTCATCCATTAACGGCATAAATACCACCATCTCTTTCATAAACTTAGGTCATTGTTATCATAATGTTTTCACCAAAATCTGTCAATGAAAGCTTTCTAAATGAAATCTAAAAAATCTCAGAAATCCTTGAAACTTGGAATTCTATGAGCTATGATAGTTGCATACCACTTTTTTTCAGCATACTATTTTCAAAGAAGGAAGACAAAATCATGAGTGAAGCTTACATCGAGTGCCTGGTGAAGGCAAAGGGTTCCTTTATTTACAAATTGGCGAGAATTTTCCTCTACGTGCTGTCTGGTCTGGGCTTTTTGTCCATGGCGTTTGGCACCAGCGTGATCGGCGTCATCATCGGTCTGGCATTTGGATTTGCCGGCTATTACGTGGGCATGCTCGGCGAGGTGGAGTACGAATACCTGTACATGGACAAGGAGCTCACCGTCGATAAGATCCTGGCGCAGACGAAGCGTAAGAGGATCGCAACCTATACCATGGAGCGCACCGAGATCATGGCGCCCATCAAGTCCTACCGCCTGGACAATTACAAGAACCGCCAGACGAAGGACGTTGACTACAGCATCGGCTACGAGGACAAGCCGGACAAGCGCTATGTCTTCTACTATGAAGGCGGCCAGCGCATCCTGATCAGTCCCTCCGAGGAGATGATCAAGGTCATGAAAAACGCGAATCCCAGAAAGGTATTTTCGGACTAAAAAATTAGAAATCCAAAATGCAAGATGGGTGTTGACAGGTTGACAAAACTTTGCTATCATCAGTGGATATAATTTGAAAAGAATAATACATAGGAGGAAAGAAAATGGGTAAGATTATTGGTGAAGGCATTACCTTTGACGACGTGCTTTTGGTACCTGCCTACTCTCAGGTGATTCCGAATCAGGTTGACCTGACGACCTACCTGACGAAGACGATCAAGCTGAACATCCCGATGATGAGCGCCGGCATGGATACCGTTACGGAGCATCGCATGGCGATCGCCATGGCTAGACAAGGCGGCATCGGCATCATTCACAAGAACATGTCCATCGAGGCACAGGCTGAAGAGGTGGACAAAGTAAAGCGTTCTGAGAACGGAGTTATCACGGATCCATTTTCTTTAACACCTGAACATACTTTGGCTGACGCAGACGCGCTGATGGCAAAGTTCCGCATTTCTGGCGTTCCCATTACCGAGGGCAAGAAGCTCGTTGGCATCATCACCAACCGCGATCTGAAGTTCGAGACCGACTTCACGAAGAAGATCAAGGAGTCCATGACCAGCGAGAACCTGATCACCGCTCCCGAGGGAACCACTCTTGAGGAAGCAAAGAAGATCCTTGCAAAGGCTCGCAAGGAAAAGCTTCCCATCGTTGACAAGGATTTCAATCTCAAGGGCCTGATCACCATTAAAGATATCGAGAAGACCGTAAAGTATCCTCTGGCAGCAAAGGATTCCATGGGCAGACTTCTCTGCGGCGCAGCCGTTGGCATCACCGCAAACTGCCTCGACAGAGTGGCAGCGCTCGTTAAGGCAAAGGTTGACGTAGTCGTTCTCGACTCCGCACATGGCCATTCCCAGAACGTGATCAACTGCGTAAAGATGATCAAGGAAGCTTATCCTGAGCTCCCCGTGATCGCTGGTAACGTGGCAACCGGAGAGGCAACCAGAGCACTGATCGAGGCAGGCGCTGACGCAGTGAAGGTTGGTATCGGACCTGGTTCCATCTGTACGACCCGTGTCGTTGCAGGTATCGGCGTTCCGCAGATCACCGCAGTTATGGATTGCTACGAAGTGGCTAAGGAATATGGCATCCCCATCATCGCAGACGGCGGTATCAAGTATTCCGGAGACATCACGAAGGCCCTGGCAGCAGGCGGCAGCGTATGCATGATGGGTAGCATGTTCGCAGGCTGTGAGGAGAGCCCTGGAGATTACGAGCTCTTCCAGGGAAGAAAATACAAGGTATATCGTGGCATGGGTTCCATCGCAGCAATGGAGCACGGCAGCAAGGACCGTTACTTCCAGGAGAACGCAAAGAAGCTCGTTCCCGAAGGCGTGGAAGGACGCGTGGCTTACAAGGGCAGCGTAGAAGATACCGTATTCCAGCTGATGGGCGGTCTTCGTTCCGGTATGGGCTACTGTGGCGCACACAACATTCAGGAGCTCAAGGACAACGGCAGATTCGTGAAGATCTCCGCAGCATCCCTGAAGGAGAGCCATCCTCATGACATCCACATCACCAAGGAAGCACCCAACTACTCCGTGGATGAATAATTCACAAGATGTGGGTACTTAGACACAGAAAATACGTGTACAATCACTAATAAGTATGATAGAATAAGCTTTGTGAAAGTGTTTTCACAAAGCTTTTTTCTATCTTTTTTATTTTTGACAAAATGGGAACGGGGGTGCTCCATGGCGTTACAGAAATTACTGGACAAAAATGAACTGCAGAGATTACAGGACGGTTTTTGCAAGATCGCTGGCGTATCCGCCTATTGCATGAACCACGAGGGCGCGAAGATTACGAGGCTTTCCGGCGATGACAGATATCTGCATTGTCTGCAGGAACGCCTGGCGCTGGACCGCGTCATGGGCGAGGATTCCTTGGAGGACCTCGCGATCGAGGAGATCGAGGGCCAGAAGCTCGTAGCAGCCATTGCCATCAAGGCTCGAGGCGAAAAAGAGCTTTATTGGATCGTCTTTAAGCCCGAGGACATGGACGCGAAGACCTTCGACCAGATCCTAGAGCTTTTGCATGATGCCAGCATCACCTTCCTGCAGGGGAAGCTGATGGCATACGGCGCAGAGGCGGAGAGCGTTCGCAATGAGCGGGACAGCAGACGCATGGGACAGAGCATCCGCATGAACCAGGCAACCGCGCGGATCGTTCAGCTCCTCGAAAGTACCGACCCCACCCTCACCATTATGAGCGAATGGCTCCAGACCGTCAGCTCCTACTTAGAGCTCGATACGGCGCAGATATTTAAATTGCAGGAGAATGATAAATTCATGGACGTGATCTGCGAGTGGAGAAAGCCGGGGCAGAGCTCCTGCTTCGACCGCACCTCGCACCTTCCCGCCTATGCCTTCCTTCGAAAGCAGACGCCCGTGACCGTGAACGCGGACACCGCCATGGATCCGGAGTTTCAGGACATTTACAATCTTGGCGTCAAAGCCATGATGCTCTATCCGGTGGGACCGAGGGAGAGCGGCTTTGTTGTTTCCCTAAATCACAGATCGGTGCACGTCTTTGACGCGGAGGAGGAGAAATTTACGGCAGATGCCGTGAAGATCCTCGAAAACGTACTGACGGGACGGATTCAAAAGAATTCCCTTAACAGCGCATACGTTTCGATGGAGACCGTGCTCGACGGACTCAATACCTGCGTCATGGTCCGCGCGGACGCAGGAAGAAGAATCCTGTACGTCAACAGACTGTTCCAGGAGACCTTCTCCGAGGAGCTGAAGGGAGACAAGTTTGCCTGGCTTCTCACCAAGACCGCAGAGGAAACGGGAGAACCCAAGGAAGAGGATACCGCTTACCGCGAGCGTAGGGAGGTCTACTATAAAGAAAAGGAACGCTGGTATGACCTCGCGACTTCGGACGTGCGCTGGGTGGACGGAAGCGTCGTAAGGATGTATTCTCTGATCGACGTCACGGACCGAAAGACGGGTGGAAACAAGGCCGAAAAACCGAAGGAAAAGGTGGAAGAAAAACCAGAGGAAAAGCCAGAGGAAAAGCCAGAGGAAAAATCGCAGGAAAAGGCGGGAGAAAAGCCTCAGGAGAAGCCAAAGGGTAAGCCTGACGGAAAAAAGAACGATAAGATCATTAGCATGAAGAGAAAGTAACGTTACGGACGGATGAAATGAGGGGCATCCCAGCTGCAGCGGTTGTAGCAGGGTGCCCTCATGTTCTGATTAGAGGTACGCACGGAAAGGAATGCAAAATGGCGGAAGGATTTAGTATCCTGGATAAATACGAAAGCCCCCACACGGATGCGCCCAGGCCGGCCTTTTATCTGGATCTGAACTTAAATCAGATCCTCGACAAGGTCACGCAGACCTGGGGAAAGCAGGTCAAGAAAATGTTCCTGTACTTCCCGAAGGACGCGCAGTGTGAACAATATCGCAGGGGCGTCTACGGCGACGTAAAGCAGGAAGGCTGCTACGACGCATTGATGAAGTTTTTGGAAATGACGGCCAAGATGGAAGAGAATCAAAAGCAGGAGGAAGCCGTGGCCAGCGCCATGCAAAAGGACGTTTGGCACCTTTGGGCGATCTGGCACTACTGCGAAGCGTTTGAAGGCCTGCGGGCACAGCTGCAAAAGCTGGAGCTTTCTTCCGAAGGCATGAAGGAGTTTTTACGACTCCTCGGAGAGCATTTGGACAGCGAAGGCTATAAGACCATGCGCAGTCGCGTGGATTCCATCTTAAAGGAGCTCATGGGTTTTCGCTTTACCATTACCTACGACAAGGATCGCATGATCATCTCAGAGGGGACGACGCAAGGTGATTATGAGGCCTTTGTGGAAAAGGGCGGAGATCATGACAGAATTCGCCTAAAAAGTCCGTTCCTCGTGAGCCCAAACCTTTCGGACCTGGAAAATGAGTGCCTTTCGGTTCTGGCAAGCAAGCGTCCGAAGATCTTCGCGGCGTTAAAGGAGACGGCGGAGAAGTACCAAAGCTTTGGCCTTGACTGGTGCTTTCAGTTTATTCAAGAGATCCCGTACTACCTTTCCTTCCGCGGGTTCCAATTGGACATGGAGCAAAAGGGCTGCGTTTTCTGCACGCCCACCGTGGACGAAAACCAGGAGACGAGCGCTGAGGAGCTGTACGACCTGGCGCTGAAGCTCGTGGCACAGCGGGAAGGCCGTAAGGTAGTCAGCAATAGCTTCGCCTATCAGCCGGGAGAGAGCTTTTTCGTTCTGACGGGCCCGAACCAAGGCGGTAAGACTACCTTCGCGAGAAGTCTCGGGCAGCTCATCTTCTTTACGAAGATGGGACTCGACGTACCCGCAAGAAAGGCGAACGTCAGATACTATCGCAACATTCTGACTCACTTCTCCGTGGAGGAGAGCATTGAGACCGGACGCGGTAAGTTAAAGGAGGAGCTGATCCGCCTTGCACCCATGATGGAGGACTATGAAGAGAATGACTTTGTCGTGATCAATGAGCTCTTTACGACGGCGGCGACCTACGACGCGGAGATCATGGGCAAGAAGGTGCTAACGCACTTTATCGATCAGCACTGCCAGGGCATTTACGTAACGCACCTAAAGGAGTTGGCCTCTGCGCATCCGAAGGTGGTCAGCCTTCGCGCGATGCTCAACGAAGAGCGTCTGCAGACCTTCCGGATCGCAAGGAGCGAAGCAGAGGAATCCGCCTGCGCCGCGAACCAGGTCAATAAGTATCGGCTCACCTACGAACAGTTAAAGGAGCGGTTATGAACAGCTTTCTGTTATATGAAAATACGGACAAACTATCAGCCCCCGCTTATTATGATGCCAAGAGCATTATTCAAGACCTCGGCCTAAAGGCACTTTTCCTCGCCGCGGCAAAGGAGGTCATCTACGAAGAGAGCGGGCAGGTTAAGCGCGTCGCAAAAGAGGATCTCTACATTCAGGACTGCATGCGCAAGGTCATGATGATCCCGCTGCGCACCAAGGAAGAGATCCGCTATCGTCAGGAAATCCTGGATGATTTCTTAAAGCATGAGGACCTGATCCGCGCTCTTTATGAGATCAGTTCCAAGGTGCTTGCCGAGTGGAATAAGCTCGGGCGCGGCGTCATGGAAAAGATGAGCAATTCGAATCCCGCCGCTAAGCTGATCTCGGACATCCGCGTGATCAAGCTGTTATCGGATAACATTGTCGCGATCAGGGAAATGCTTCTAGAAAAGAAGGACGAGCTCCATTCCCATGGCCTTAGGGATTTGCTAAAGCGCTTGCAGGAGGAGTACTCCGAGGAACGCGAGGCTTACGTGAAAAAGGTTCTTTCCGACGTGGACTTTTACGTGGGGGACGGCGATCCGGACGAGTTTGTATCCCTTGTGGAAAAGCCAAGGATCGTACTGGAGTGCGGCATGGAGGAGGGACTGAAGTTCAGCTCCCTAAAACTTCAGGAGGTTTCCTCAGTCAAGACGAAATTCTATAAGCCCGGCGGCACCATCAGTAAGCTGCAGGACATGAAGAATTCCCGCATCCCGGATTCCTTTTCCACCGTCAAGGAGACGGCGATCCGCGACCAGACCTCGCAGCTTGAGTTTCAGATCGTCTCCTATTTGATCGGCAGCATGGCCTCGATGGTGACAGACTTCGGAACCTTCTTTGACAGCCTCCATTTGCAGTCCGCCTTTTACCTTGGCGCCCTGAATTTGAAGCACCAAATGAAGCGATTTAATTTGGAGTGGTGTCTGCCGAAGGTCTGTGGGCAGGACAAGCTGGCCTTCACAGAACTCAAGGAATTCGTCATGTGCCTCGAGCAGCGCGTGGACGCCGTGGGTAATACCTGCAACATGGACCACAAGATGCTCCTCATCGTCACGGGTGCGAACCAGGGCGGCAAGTCCACCTTCCTTCGGAGCATCGGCATCGCGCAGGTCATGATGCAAAGCGGCCTGATGGTGACGGCGGAGCATTTCGAGAGCGGCATCTTCCCGGATCTCTTTACGCACTTTACGAGGCGTGAGGACAGCGAGATGAACAGTGGCCGACTCGACGAAGAGCTGAACCGCATGAATCAGATCATCGAAAACCTTGGGGAGCGGTCGCTGATCCTCTTAAACGAATCCTTTGCGACCACGACGGAAAAGGAAGGTTCCGTCATCGCTTACGACATCATTAAGGCATTGAATGAGATCGGGGTCAAGATCCTTACGGTCACCCACCTTCTTTCCTTTGCGCAGAAGGAATATCAGGAGAGTCAGGCGAATCCCGCCAGCGACATCGAGTTCCTTTCCGCGGAGCGCAAGCAGGGCGGCGTTCGTACCTTTAAGATGATCCAGCACGCACCGGAGCTTACGAGCTTTGGCCTTGACCTCTACGAATCCATCGTAGAGAAAAAAGAAAGCATGTAATGTATGGAGGTATTTTTTCATGAATGGCAGGTTACGTAACGGAGACAGTTTTCGCCGCGGGTTGGGAGTGATCCTCGCGCTCGCGCTTGTATTGGGGAGTATTGTTTGGACGCCCATGGGAAAGGTAAAGGCGGCTGGCGAAAATTTGATCCAGAATCCGAATTTTGAATCAGAGGACCTTTCCGACTGGTCGAGCGCAGGCGCAACGTTAACGCGCGAGACGCAGGATCAGCCGATCTTTGACAACGTAAAGACTTATGCCACCATCTCTGGAAGAGCCCAGAGCTATCAGGGCTTTTGGCAGGATGTTTCTGATAAGGTCCAGGCGGGAAAGGAGTACGAAGTATCCTTTTACGTAAAGCTTTCGGACGAGTATGCATCTCTCGATGCTTCCCAGAGACAGGTCTTCTTTGGACCCCAGGTTTTGGAAAATGGCATCACGAAGTACTTAAGCCGCGCATATTCCCCCGAGGTGAAGGGCGATCTGCTCATGGAGGTTCCCGTGGGACAGTGGGTAAAGCTTTCCGGTACCTTTAGCGTTGGAGAGGACGTGACCGAGGTCATCGTTCGCTTCCAGGAGGAGAGCAGCCAGGGCAAGCTTTCTTATTCCATCACCGGCGTATCCATGACCTTAAAGGATGGCCAGGAAGAACAAGGCCAGCAGCAACCCGTGGAAGAGACCGACATCCCGATCCTGCGCGACGCGATCACGGCAGAGCTCGGTGAGGGCACCATCGTCGGCATGGTAACCCATCCCGTGAACAACAAGAAGGAGTGGAACCTGTTAACCCAGCATGCCAATGCCATCACTGCGGGCAATGAATTCAAGCCGGACGCGCACTTTGGATATTCCAACGGACGGTGTCCCGGCATGGAGACCGTGACCTTTAACGGGAAAAAGCTCCTGGTTCCGAAGATCGATTACACCAGAGGCGAGCAGGTACTGAACGCCGTCCTGAAATACAATGAGGCAAATCCCGACAACCAGATCAAGGTGCGCGGTCACGTGCTTGTATGGCATGCGCAGACCCCTGAGTGGTTCTTCCATGAGGACTATGATCCCACGAAGGATTACGTTTCCAAGGAGGTCATGGACCAGCGTCTGGAGTGGTACATTTGCAGCCTGTTCACCCATTACATGGGCAAGGACAGCAAGTACAAGGACCTGTTTTACGGCTGGGACGTGGTGAACGAGGCCTGTGCGGATTCCACGGCGCAGGTATACCGCGATGACAAGGGTGGCAATGATAAGCTGACCGACTCCACCCACTCGAGCAAGTCCAGCTGGTGGCATATCTACCAGAGCAACGAATTCATCATCAACGCGTTCAAGTATGCGAACAAATACGCGCCCGCGAACGTGGAACTCTATTACAACGATTACAACGACAGCTGGCCCGTAAAGGTGCCCAACATCTGTGCGCTCTTAAAGGCCATTAAGGAGCAGGAGGGCGCGCCTGGCGTCGGCACCAGGATCGATGCCTTTGGCATGCAGGCGCACTACGGCCTTGACAGCTTTGACGCGGCGAATTTTGAGGCGGCTGCAAGACAGTACCTCGACATCGTCGGAAAGATCCAGCTGACGGAGCTCGACATGGGTGCCAGCGCGAACTATGACGGTACCGCAGCGACCGTGGATCAGGAGTACATGGACCAAGCGCTGGTTTATCAGAAGATTTACGAGATCCTAAAGAAGCTGGATAAAGAACCTGGCTACGAGATCGGCGGCATCACCTTCTGGGGCGTGACTGACCCGAACTCTTGGCTGCAGAATAAGAGTGACCTCGGCGGCGGTTCCGACGGACTGCGCAGCCAGTGCCCGCTGCTCTTTGACGGCAACTATGAGGCAAAGCCCGCGTTCTGGGCATTCGTGGATCCTTCGAAGATCAAGATCGTGCAGAAGAAGGTGGAAGCCCGCAGAACCTACAACGGAGAGTTTAAGGACGGCGCTTCCTACAGCGTGGAATCCGGAAGCCTTTCCGCGACGGTGGTTCCCCTTTGGGACGAGGATGGCGTAAGCTTCCAGGTGGAGGTCAAGGACAAGAGCCTCGACGGCGAGGGCGACTACGTGACGGTGTACGTCTCGGAGGACCTTGAAGGGAAGGACGGCGCGGTAACGCAAAAGTATTCCGTGGACCGTACCAAGAGCGTTGCCATCGGCGGCGGTTACAAGCCGACGGTGAAGATCCCCTTGAGCGAGATGCGCTTTGGAAAGCAGTTCTTATTTGACATTGTCGTAACGGATGGAAGCGGCGAAAAGCTGGGCTTCAATGACATCCAGATGAACCAGGAGACCAGTACGAGAAACTTTGCCATCTGTACCTTAAAGCCCGCGCTGACCCGCGTGGCACAGGGTACGCCCGTGATCGACGGCGAGATGGATGACGTTTGGAAGACGACCCAGACCCTCTGGCTCAACGTAAATACCGGATCCGCGAAATGTGCGGCAAAGGCAAAGGTCCTTTGGGACACCAAGAAGATTTACGTCTATGCAGAGGTACAGGACAGTGACGTTTCCGTGGCAGGCAAGGAAGCCTATGAGCAGGATTCCTTAGAAGTATACCTCGATGAGAATCATGCTGGCGGCATCACCTACGGCAAGGATGACAAGCGCTATCGCATTAACGCGGAAAATGCCGTGACCTGTCTTGGTTCCAAGGCTTCGGAAAAGAAGGTGGAGTCCAAGGTGAAGAAGACGGAGAACGGTTACGTGATCGAGGCCGCCTTTGAGTGGACCGACGCTAAGCCCAAGGTTCACACCCTGATCGGTTTTGACCTTCGCATCAATGACGCGACCGCGGACGGCACCCGGATCGGCACCTTAAGCTGGGCAGACGCGACTGGTGAGGCAGGCACGAATCCTTCCTGCTTTGGTACCATAAAGCTGGCGGCGGAGAGTGAAGCCCTCGAAGAGGGTGAGAATCCCGACCTTGCCATCAGCCAGGCACCGAAGTTTGTCATGGATGAAAGCGCTAAGCCCGAGGAGCAGACGCAAGCCTCCGAGAATGGAGAGGGAGAACCCGCACAGCCGATAGGCAATGAGAAGGAAGTCCCTGACAACCCGAAGGAGGCTCCTTGGACGGCAATCCTGATCGTTTGCGGCGTCATTGTCATAGGAGGCATTGGAGCCTTCTTTGGCGTAAAGGCGAGCAAGAAGAAAGAGAAAAACGAAGAGAAAAACAAGAAAAAATAGGGCTTGAAAAATCATGAGAAATCACGTAAGATAATTTCATGAGCTGCACGACTGGCGGAAAAGTGGAGTAACCACGGGGGAGTGCAGAAAATGGAACAGCCGACCGCCTGGGCATCGCATGAACCCTTCGGGGACGATGTGGCTCAGGCGGTCTGATTTTTTAAGTGATAAGGAGGACATGAAATGGTATCACTGCAACAGGAATTGTCAAGCAACAGCTATCCCGGACGCGGTATTGTGATCGGTAGGTCAGCGGACGGTAAGTACGCAGTAACGGCTTACTTCATCATGGGCAGAAGCTCAAACAGCCGCAACCGCGTATTCGTGAAAGAGGGAGAGGGCATTCGCACCCAGGCATTTGACCCTTCCAAGTTAGAGGATCCGAGCCTGATCATCTACGCGCCTGTCAGAGTCCTTGGATACGACACGATCGTGACCAACGGCGATCAGACGGACACCATTTATGACGGCATGGCAAGCGGAGAGACCTTTGAACAGTCCCTTAGATGCCGCGAGTTTGAGCCCGATGGCCCGAACTACACCCCTAGAATTTCCGGACTGATGCACATTGAGAACGGCAAGTATGATTTCGCCATGTCCATCTTAAAGAGCAACGACGGCGATCCCGACTGCTGCAACCGCTACACCTTCTCTTATGACAATCCGAAGGCTGGCGAGGGCAGATTCATCCACACCTATATCGGCGACGGCAACCCCCTGCCCAGCTTCGCAGGAGAGCCTACAAAGGTAGACGTCACCGGCGACATCGATTCCTTCACCGACATGGTATGGAACGCACTGAACGAGGAGAACAAGGTATCCCTGTTCGTGAGATTCATCGACATCGCAACCGGCGCATACGAGACCAAGATCGTGAATAAGAACAAGTAAGGAGAACGAACATGAACGAGATTCAGTTGAAATATGGTTGTAACCCGAATCAGAAGCCTTCCAGAATCTTTATGGAGGATGGAAGCGAGCTGCCCGTTACCGTATTGAACGGTAAGCCCGGCTACATTAATTTCCTCGATGCTTTCAATGGCTGGCAACTGGTAAAGGAGCTCAAGGAGGCAACCGGCCTTCCTGCAGCAACCTCCTTTAAGCACGTTAGCCCCGCTGGCGCAGCAGTTGGTCTGCCCCTTTCCGAGACCCTCGCAAAGATTTACTGGGTTGACGACCTTGGCGAGCTTTCTCCTCTGGCATGTGCTTACGCGAGAGCAAGAGGCGCGGACAGAATGTCTTCCTTCGGTGATTTCATCGCACTGTCCGACGTTTGCGATGCTGACACCGCAAGACTGATCAAGAGAGAGGTTTCCGATGGCGTGATCGCACCTGGTTACACCGACGAAGCGCTCGAGATGCTGAAGGCAAAGAAGAAGGGCAACTACAACGTGATCCAGATCGATCCGAACTATGTTCCCGCACCCATCGAGAAGAAGCAGGTATACGGCATCACCTTTGAGCAGGGCAGAAACGAGCTTGACGTGAACGGTGATCTGCTTTCCAACATTGTGACCGCAAATAAGAACATTCCTGAGAACGCACTGATCGACATGAAGATCTCCCTGATCACCTTAAAGTATACGCAGTCCAACTCCGTATGCTACGTAAAGGATGGCCAGGCGATCGGCATCGGCGCTGGACAGCAGTCCAGAATCCACTGCACCAGACTGGCTGGTCAGAAGGCAGACAACTGGTTCCTTCGTCAGTCGCCGCAGGTTATGGGCCTGCAGTTCGTAGACGGCCTCGGCCGCGCAGACCGCGACAATGCGATCGACGTATACATGGGTGATGAATATGAGGACGTACTGGCAGACGGCGTATGGGAGAAGACTTTTAAGGTAAAGCCCGCCGTATTCACCAGAGAGGAAAAGAGAGCATGGCTCGATAAGATGCAGGGCGTGACCTGCGGAAGCGACGCGTTCTTCCCCTTCTCCGACAACATCGAGAGAGCACACAAGAGCGGCGTTGCGTACATCGCACAGCCCGGCGGCTCCGTTCGCGATGATCTGGTGATCGAGTGCGCAGATAAGTACAACATGGTGATGGCCTTCACCGGCATTCGCCTGTTCCACCACTAGTTTGTATTCACCGCCCTGCCGCATAAGCGGGGCGGTCCTTTTGTTTCAGAAAGGATGAAAGATGGAAGAAGAAACAAAGCTCCGGGAACCATCGAACGGTTGGATCAAGGTCTTGGGCATCCTTTTGATGGCAGGCTCTGTTCTGGCCGTATTTGCACTGGCAGTCATTGCGCTTCGAAACGGCGACAAGGACTTTTTGTTTTATGACCGCGAAAAGGGCGTGCTTTTGCCGCCGCAGAAGTATGCGACCGCCTGCAACGCGCTCTTTTGGACGGGCGTTGGCGGCGGACTCCTTCTCTTTTTCTATGAGATGATGCAGGAGACGGAGAACATTACGAAAACCATCAAGGCGGTCCTTGCGGTGCTGGCACTGATCTTAACGCTCTATCTCCACGCGTTTATTGCTTCCGCCCTATACGTTGACGAAGGGCTTGGCATCAAGGCAGAGTATGAGCTGCAGCAGGGCTACGGCGATGAAGCCATTCTGATCGCCACGGTTAAAAAATGGCGTACGATCCAGGTGTATTATCTGGTTAATTACGAAGGCGAAGACCGGGCCTATTGGATTGACGGAAGCGAGCTGAAGGGCCCGAAGCGCACCTACGAGGCATCGAAGTATACGGAAGGGTTCTATGAAACGGAGCGCATGATCCACGTTTGGGAGGAAGGCCGCGACGATCCGCGCACGGAATTCCTGAACTTCATGGATTTCCCGGGATTGAATTTTTACTAAAAAGGAAGTAGAGACATGGCAGACATGGAAAACAAGGCAGAAGCTGCAGAAAATGAAGAGAAGGCAGTGGTAAGCCGTAACTTTATTGAACAGGCAATTGACAAGGACCTTGCGGAGGGCGTGTATGACACCGTGCATACGAGATTTCCTCCCGAGCCCAACGGATATCTTCACATCGGACACGCAAAGTCCATACTGGTAAACTATGGACTGGCCAAACAGTACGGCGGTAAGTTTAACATGCGCTTTGACGACACGAACCCCACGAAGGAGGACATTGAATTCGTGGAGTCCATCAAGGCAGACGTGCAGTGGCTGGGCGCCGATTACGAGGACAGACTTTTCTTTGCGTCCAACTATTTCGGACAGATGTACGAGGCGGCCGTAAAGCTCATTAAGAAGGGCAAGGCGTACGTTTCCGACCTCTCCGCAGAGGAGATCAAGTCGACTCGTGGTTCCTTTACCGAGCCCGGCGTCAATGATCCGAACCGCGAGCGCAGCATGGAAGAGAACCTGCGCCTTTTTGAGGAGATGAAGGCGGGTAAGTTTGCCGACGGCGAGAAGGTGCTTCGTGCAAAGATCGACATGGCAAGCCCCAATATCAATATGCGTGACCCCGTCATTTATCGCGTGGCGCACATGACCCATCACAACACGGGAGATGCATGGTGCATCTACCCGATGTACGATTTCGCACATCCCATCGAGGATGCGATCGAGGGCATTACGCACTCCATCTGTACGCTGGAATTTGAGGATCACAGACCCTTATATGACTGGGTAGTGAGAGAGCTGGAGTACCCTCATCCCCCTCGTCAGATCGAGCAGGCGAAGATGTACTTAAAGAATGTTGTGACTGGTAAGAGATACATCAAAAAGCTTGTACAGGACGGCAAGGTGGACGGCTGGGATGATCCCAGACTTGTCTCCATCGCGGCGCTTCGCCGCAGAGGCTTTACGCCTGAGTCCATTAAGATGTTCGTAGAGATGTGCGGCGTATCCAAGGCCAATTCCATCGCTGACTATGCAGCGCTGGAGTATTGCATACGTGAGGATTTAAAGCCAAAGGCGCCCAGATACATGGCGATCCTGGATCCCGTTAAGCTCATCATTGACAATTATCCCGATGGCCAGGTGGAAGAGCTTGACGCGGTCAATAACCCCGAGAATGAGGCGCTTGGCAGCCGTAAGGTGCCTTTTGGAAAAGAGCTGTACATTGAGCGAGAGGACTTCATGGAAGAGCCTCCGAAGAAGTATTTCAGAATGTTCCCCGGCAACGAGGTGCGTCTGATGAACGCTTATTTCGTAACCTGCACGGGTTGCGTGAAGGATGAAAGCGGCAAAGTAGTCGAAGTGCACTGCACCTATGATCCCGCTTCCAAGGGCGGCAACAGCCCCGATGGCAGAAAGGTAAAGGGTACAATTCACTGGGTACACGCTGGAAGCGCAATTCCCGCTGAGGTACGCCTCTATGAGAACCTCATCGACGAGGAGAAGGCAGAGGCTGCCGGAAGCGTTTATGACGAGGACGGCAACGTATTCCTCAACCCGAACTCCCTGACGGTGCTGAAGGCTTATTTGGAGCCTGCATTCGCTGGTTCAAAGCCCTATGACCGCTTCCAGTTCGTGCGTCAGGGATTCTTCTCCGTAGACCCGAAGGATTCCAAGGAGGATGCACTGGTATTTAACCGCATCGTCTCCCTGAAGAGTTCGTTTGTATTACCCAAGTAAAGCATAAAAAGCATAACAAAAGAGCCCCTCGTCCGCATGCGGATCAGGGGCTCTTTTTAAGAGAGAGAGGTATTATTTGTTTTCTTTGTCTTCCTCGTCTTCGTCGTCAAATTCTTCTGCGGCGGCATCTGCAGCCTCTGCAGCCTTCTCGGCGGTCTCATCGATCTTTTCTGCAAGGTCCTCTGCCTTCTCGGAAACCTTCTCAGCAAACTCATCTACGGCGTCAGCAGCCTTCTCAGCCAGGTCCTCTGCCTTGTCAGCGAAGTCCTCAGTCTTCTCGCCGGCCTTTTCTTCTTCATCGCCTAAGAACTCCTCCACCTTCTCGATGGTCTTACCCATTACGCGGTTTGCGGTCTCAGCAACCTTATTGGCAACGCCTGTGATCTTCTTGGAAGCCTTTGCAGCCATCTCCTCGAAATCAACCTTTTTCTTCGCGTCAGCGTCGTCCATGTCGAGCTCTACGTAGCTGTGCTCGCCATCCTCGGTATCCTCACCGAAATCGTCGAAATCCTCATCCGTATTGGCGCTGTCCTCGCCCTTCTTTTTCTGGGAAAAATAAAATGCTGCTGCGGCTGCGGTTGCTGCTGCAGCTGCGGTTAACATGAATTTACCAAACTTCTTTGCCATGACTATGTACTCCTTTCAATTTGAAGTGATAGTACTATCATAAACCCATTTCCTGAAAATGAAAAGATAAAACCTATTATTTTTTTATAAAAACATTGTAAACAACGCCTTCCCACTTCGGAAATTGCACTTGAAAGCGCTCTTGGGGTGTGATAAACTAAAAGCACTCACAAGCGAGGGGGCGGTAAGATGAACGCGAAGTTTTTTGACCTCAAAAAAGAAAAACAGGACAGAATGATCAATGCAGCGCTGAAGGTGTTTGCCGTCAACGGCTATCGTCATGCCAGCACGGATGACATCGTAAAGGAAGCGGGCATCAGTAAGGGCCTTCTGTTCCATTATTTTGATAATAAGCTGGGCTCGTACCAGTTTGCTTATGATTACAGCGTAAGATATATGTCTCTGGAGCTCTCAACTTACGTCTCCGCAAGGGAGAATGATCTCTTCGAGATCGTAAAGCTCACCCAGTATGCGCGCCTCAACGCCATGAAGGGCTACCCCTACATGCAGCAGTTCCTAACGAGAAGCTTTTATGAGGATTCGGAGGAGGTTCTTCCCATCATCGCGCAGAAGAAGGAGATCCTCGAGAACGCGTATCAGGACATTTACCGCCGCATCAATTTCAGCGCCCTTCCGGCAGGTACGGACGGAAAGCTCCTGTTCCAACTTATGAATCACGCCGCCGAAGGCCTGATCATGGAGCACTTCCAAGAGAACACCTTCGATCCCGAGGTGGTACAGGCGGAGATCACAAAGTACATTGAAACCATTCGAAACATGGTAATAAAATAAGAAAAAGTCAACGGGGACGGTTCTTTTTGACTCATTTCAAATGAGTCAAAAAGAACCGTCCCCGTTGGCATGCTATAGGAATCTTTCAAACCAGACGCGGGAGAGTTCCACCCAAGTGTTTACGTCGGCGAAGGGATTGATGCCGGCCTGCAGCTTTTTGACAAAGTCGGCAGGCGGCTTAGGCGCGGGAGCGTTGGGATCCGGCTCCTTCGGCGTGAACTGGTCGATGAGCTCTGCCTTGCGCTGCGCGCTGACGCCTATGCCTTGGTCCTTCTTAACGGCTTCCACTGCGAGCCAGGTCTGCTCCTGAACGTATTCACCGCCATGCCAGCCCTGGAACTGCTCCATGCTTGCCACGGAGAGGCCATGGCCGCCGAAGGGGTAAACGTACTGTGCGTAGGGTACCTTTTTCTCCTTGAGCGCCTTGGCGAGGAGATAGGTATTCTCCACGGGAACGAGGTTGTCCTCCACGGTCTGCCACAAAAAGCAGGGAGGCATGTTCTCCTTTACCTGCTTCTCCACGGAGAAGTAGTCGAGTTCCTCCTGCGAAGCGTTCTGGCCAAGGAGCGCCCACATGGAATAAATGTGCGTGTACTCGCCGGAGGTGATCACGGGATAGCCGAAGATCGCGCCGTCCGGACGATTGGAAAAAGCATTCAGGCCAGCGTCGGGATCAATGATCTCCTCAAAGTGGGTGCAAAGGCTGCCACACACGTGACCGCCTGCGGAGAAGCCGCAGATCAGAAGCTTTGCGGGATCGATGCAATATTCAGCGGCCTTGCTGCGGATCAGGCGAATGGCTCTCGAGAGGTCATTCATGGGCTGCTTTTTTAGGGGCACGCTCATGGTAATGTCATTGGTATAGGTCAGGACAAAGGCGTTGAGGCCCATGCGATAGTAGTTCATGGCAACGAGCTCGCCCTCGTGAGGGGCCAGCATGCAGTAGCCGCCGCCTGGTACTACCAGCATGCACTTGCGCACCTCGCTGTCCTCGTCATGCAGGTAGGCATGCACGTTCGGCAT
>JAFPRF010000099.1 GCA_017400965.1 Lachnospiraceae bacterium | reverse complement strand
TGGCCGAGTTCAGTCCGCTGGAACCGCCGCTGGTGGTCACGCAAACGCTGATCTGCTGCTCTGGTGCCACGATCAGTGCGGTGTGCTGTCCTCCGGTATCGCCGCCCTTTGCCACCACCTTAACGCCTGCCTTTTCATATTGTGGCAATGTTACCACATCCCATCCAAGGCCATATGCCTGATAAGGGCTTGTCACGGAAAGGGCATTCATTTCCTTTTTGCTCTGCTCTGATAATAATCTGTGATCGCCCGTAAAGAAGGCACTGCCGAATTCACAGGTATCCCTGGCGGTGGAATAAACGCCTCCCGCGCCTAAGGCCGTGCAATATTCCTTGCCGTAACTGACCCCATTTTGATAGACGTACGTCACCTTATCACTTCCGTACAGACTAAGCCCGGTTCCGATGCTGTCCGCGCCGAGGGGCTTTGCAACGTACTTTTCCACGTACGCCGAGTACTCCATTCCAGTTACCCGTTCCACGATGAGCTGCAGTAGATCATATCCGTCATTACAATAGGCCGCATATGCACCGGGATCCGCCTTGAGCCTTTGATCCGCAAGGTTTTTCAAAACGGCTTCCCCGCGTCCACCCTCCGTGTCATTCAGCAGGAAAATGCTTTCGGCACTGGTTCCCATGAGCCCGGAGGTATGATTCATAAGCATCCTTACCGTAATGTCCTTATAGCGCTCATCCGCCATTTTGAAATCCGGGAGATAGTCCGTCACCGGCGCGTCCAGCTCCACCTTCCCTTGGTCCACCAGCTGCATCACGGTCAAGGTCACGTACACCTTGCTCACCGAGCCTACGCAGTAAACGGTATCATCTACGCTCACTTCCGTCGTCTGCTCCTGCCCTGCCTTCGCCGCTTTGACCGTTCCCGCCAGACCTGCAATGGAAGCTGCGCTGATCGCGATCAAGAATATTCTTAAAAGTTTCTTTTTCATGTGATTATCCTTCCTCTATTCCGTCATGAGTTCCGTTACGGAGACCTTCTTCACCTTATCTGCCGATACCCAAGCCGAGCCAAAGGTAAACAGGGTCACAAGGATCGCCGTCGGCACCAGAAGCAGGTATCTTGCCTGAAGACTGCCCTGCCCAAACGTGCCAATGATGAAAAACTCCGTCATGGGTATGGAAAGAATGGTGCCCAATATCACGCCCGGAATGATCACGGGCATCAGTCGCATGACAAGCTGCTTCTTAATGTCCTTTGTCGTGTATCCCATGGCCTTTTCGATGCCAAGCTGTTTTCTCTGTCTTCTGATCGTAGAGCTGATCAGGAAATTTAAGATAACGGAAATAATGATCGCCACCACCACTGCCAGAGCGAGCGAAACAATCTGACTCAACCTACAAATGCCGCCAAGCTGCGCTCCCATCAGTTCATCAAAGGACGTGACCTCCATGATCCGCATCTTTCCCGTGCCGCCAGTGATCATTTGATCCCCGATCTTGATCGCGTAATTTGCGTTATCAATGCCATATTCGGAGACAAGGAGTGCCATTTGCTCCTCCGCCTTTGCACGGATGCGCTCCTCTAGGCTCCCTTTCACTTCCCCTCCAGCGAGAATCTCCTCATTGCTTCTTCCGTATCTTTCCTCAATGAGCTTTCGGAAGTCAGCCACGTCCACGCCGTCCTTTAGATAGACACAGATGATTCCAATATTCGACGGTGGCGTGATCCGGCTCATTCCCTCTTCAGTTAAGTAGACGCCGTCGAAAAGACTGATCGAGTAGCCGGTAAGCACGAACTTTTTCTCCACGCCCGCTCCCTTGACCATCATCGTGTCACCGATCTCGTATCCAAGCTCCCTGGCCAAGTGTTCCTTCATGGCGATTTCATTATCCTTTTCCGGGAGCCATCCCTTCGTCACAAAAATGTTTTCCGTTGTCACAAAATCCTTGTAAATCAAGGCCTGTACGCTTTTATCCTTGATCGTTACGTTATCATTAAAGAAATAGATTGCCTTTCTGACCTCTGGGAGGCTGGCAATTTCTGCCGTCGCATCCTTCACGTTCACGGTATCCTCGAAGATCAGGTAAAGATCGCTGTCCTCCCATCCGGCCGATTTCGTCATTCCCTTGCCGCCATCTCTAAAAAGGTCTGCGATCATGACGCAAAAGGCAATGGAAACACCCATCAGGACAATGCACAGGAAAATGCCAACGTTCTGCCTTTGATTCGTCAGCAGTTCTTTGAGTCCCAGTCTTACGTTGACGTTCCCCTTGGCCTTTTCCAGAGGGAGATGGTTTTTTCCAAAGTGGTGGGTCCCTATTCCTTTGCGGAAGGCAACCACGGGCGGATACTTTTTGATTGTTCTTGCTTTGCCAAGCGCCGTCAAAAGGATGAGTGGCAAAAGGATAACGCAGGGCACCAGCATCAGTCCAAGGTTCCCACTTCCGCTGGTTTTATGACCTTCAAATACCTGCAATACGTAAGTCATTACGGGATTGGTACTCACCGTCAAAATACTTCCGAGGATACATCCAGCCGCACCGAGGAGCAGATATTCACAGACATATGCCTTGGAAATCTCTGCGGACCGGTAGCCCAGCGCCTCCAATACGCCGATCTGTTCCATCTGGTCATTGATGTCCCCCGTGATCTTATGGAGGATCACAAAGAGCGCCGTCAGCGTTACGATCGCAGCCATCGCGCCGATGATCAGCATGATGATCCTTACGAGGTCTGCACTGGTAGACGCTTCATAGTAGATGCTGTCAAACGGGAAACCAGAAGGCGTGATCTTTTTCCCCGCCAGTTCACTCATCTTGTCCGTCAATTCCGCTTCAAAGCTTTCCGCATCCGCACTATTTTGGATCGTCCCTTCCTTTACGTCAAACGCAATGCAGAGGTTTCGGCCTATGGCAGCTGCTACTTCCTCAAAATCCGCTTCGGAAATAACGCACTTAAAGCTCTGATAGGCGTTGGAAAAGAGTCCCGTCTCATAGAAGCCCGCGATCTGAAAGGTAAACTCCCTGTTTCGGAGGGTCAGATGAATCTCTTCGCCGGGTCGGTATCCCATGTCAAGCTGCACGTACTGTGGCATCCAGATCGGATGCTCGAGTCTTTGGATCTCCTCCTGGGAAAGCGTCGTGTCTTTCAGAAAATTGGAATACTTTCGCTCACTTTCCTCCGTGACAAAGGAGACGTAGAGATTGACGATGGAACCATCCTTTTGCCTACAAGTGGAGGATGCATTGTCATCCGCCCGAAGAAGTTCAAATTTACTTACGTTCACGACTCTCGGATCGTTTTCGATCAGATCGCCGAACTCGGTTCTGTAATTCTTCTCCGCGAATACGAAGGCATACTCCTTACTTTCCGACTCCCGAAAAGCCTGCTCAAGCAATGTATAAGCTTTGCCATAGTTGATAATGGCGATGCTCATGAGCGTCATGGCGATGGCCGAAAGCAAGATCAGGATCGCCGCTTCTCTTTTTCTTCTTTTGATGTTAAAGAAAGATAATCTTAGTATTTTCATGTTCTACCATCCCATGTCATCCAAAAACTGTTGCAGTCCGTTTCTGCGCTCCTTCAGGTCATCCGTGCCGTAGGGCTCCATCCGATACTCTCCAACGACGCCGCCGTCGCGAAGGAAGATCACTCTGGTACCGCGAAGGGCCGTCTTTAAGTCATGCGTTACCATGACAATGCTCTGCCCCTTTTTATGTATGTCCGTGAAGATGTCCAGGACGTCCGCGCTAGAAGCGGAATTAAGCTGGCCCGTGGGCTCGTCCGCAAACAGCACCTTCGGATCATTGATCACGGCGCGAACGATGCCGACGCGCTGCGCCTCACCGCCGGAGAGCTGGTTGGGATACTTATTCCAGTTCTCCTCCGAAATGCCAACCTTCGCAAGGAGCTCCTTTGCCTTTTTCACAAGCTCTGGCGAATTCTTTTGCACCACCAGCGCTCCCGTCAGTACGTTGTCGAGGATCGTCTGATTCTCCAGAAGATAGATGCTCTGAAAGACGAAGCCGCAGTTGCCGCGCCGAAAGATCGCCAGCTCATCATTCGAAAGATTTTGGATCTCATAATCATCAAAAAGCACCTTACCCATCGAGGGCTTATCCATGCCGGAGAGCGCATAGAGCAGCGTGGATTTGCCGGAGCCAGAGGCACCCATGATCACCGTGAAGTCGCCTGCCATGATTTCCAAGTCCAAGTTCTTGATCACGTGCTGCTGTATGCCGCCGTTCGAAAAAGACTTGCAAAGTTTATCTGTTTTCAAAATAGAAGAAGCCATATACAATACCCTTTCCGTGATCGAATCTTACCGCGCTTCATCATGGTTCCTCGATCAGCTTAAGTGCATTATATATGACTTCGAAAAAAACATCCTTAAATCAAAATTGTAAAAATGTTAAAAACTTCTTAAATCGCTAACTCATGGGAATGACCAGCGTGATGGATAGTCCGTCGCCGTCGCTCTCCGCGATGAGGTCTCCGTTCATCTTCTGCATCAGCGTTTTCGCGATGTACAGGCCTAGGCCGTGGCCATCCTTGTCCGTCTTCTCCCAATCCCTACCGCGGTAGAACTTATTGGTGATCAGGTCGAGCTCTCCCGCGGGAACGCCGGGGCCGTGATCCCGGATCTGCATCTCCAAGAAACGTTCCGAGATACGAAAGTCCACTTCGATCTTCGTATTGGCATATTTGTAGGAATTGGAAATAATGTTTCCAATGACCTGCGACATGCATTTCTTGTCGATATTGATGATAACGGCTGGAATCTCTCCCGGCACGGCGAGATTCCTGTCATCAAAGCCCTTCACGATGTCGCCAAGGCTCCTGGAATCCTCATCCTGACACTTTACCTTGAACTCTCCAAGGTCATCCAGCGTCGTCGTAAAAAGGTCGCTAAGCAGCGTTGCGATCTGGTCGGCCTTGCCACGGATCCCTTCCGCATCCGCGGAGAGCATGTTCAGCTCCTCTGGCGTAAATTTCACGTCATCCTTTGAATCGTTCTTCTTAACAGACATTCGCATCTGCATCAGCTCCGCCGTCACCTTGATCCCGGTCACGGGGGTCTTTAGGTCATGGCTTAAGGAGGCGACTAGCTCCCGCTCCTTTTTCTGCAGCGTCAGCTCTCGCTCCTTCGAAGCCGCCAGCTCTTCCCGCATAATGTCAAAGCTCTCGGAGAAAGCACCGAACAGGTTGTTCTTATCCATCGAAAGCGGCTCGTCCAGCTTTCCCTGGGCCACCTTTGCGGCGAAGCCTTTCAGGTTGGCAAAGGGAATAATGATGCTTCTTCGCACGTACAGGCCATAGCAGGTCATCCCCGCGAGAAGCAGTAGGCCAATGATGCCTACGGCCACTGCAAGGCGCAGCGTCAGCGTCTGATACGCCTTGGTCCCATCCTCTAATAATATGATCGTTCCCCAAGCCTTCGCTCCGTCAAACAAGTATAAATACGGGTAGCGCTTTTGGATGGCGTTTTCCACCGAGAGTTCGCCCTCCGGGAGCGCGGCGTCCGCGTGTGCATACAGCAAATGATTGGACAGATCCGTGATGACGTACGCCACCTCATACTTCTCGTTGTCAAGGACGGTAAGGTCATCTGGATGTTCTTCGGCGATCTTTGCGAGGCGATGCAACAGTGCGATCGTCTCACCAGATACTTCATGGGATTTCGCTTGCGTATTCCTAGTGAATACAAGGAACACCGCCATTGCGATCACAAACAGAGCCGCAAAAACGCCTATGATTTTGAAGTAGGTTTTCATTCGTTCGCTCCTGACCAAAGGGCTGCTTTTTCGACAACGTACCCCACACCATAGGCCGTCTTAATGATCTCTGGATTTTTGGGATCTGGTTCGACCTTCTCCCGGATGTGTCTGACGTGGACCGTGATGGTTCCGTCGCAGGTGTTCTCATCGCACCAGACATTGTCTAAAAGCTCGTCCCTGGTGACGACCCTTCCCGCATTCTCCAATAGGTAAAGGAGAAGCTTATATTCCATCGCCCGGAGTTCTTCCTGCTTCCCGCCACTTACGAGCTTATGCATGGCCGTATCCAGATACAGATCCTTACGGATCATGATCCGTCCGTCGGTCGTCTCCGAAACCTGTTTTACAGTCTGGCCTGCGGCTGCCTGCCTTGCGGCCTCCCGCGCTTTTTCATAGCGCTCCAGCACGGCCTTAACCTTTGCAAACAGGACATTCAGGGTATAAGGCTTTTTCACGTAGTCATCGCCGCCGATGTTGAGGGCGATCAACACGTCATCATCACTGGTGCGCGCGCTGATGAAAAAGATGGGCATGTCATAGCTTTCCCGCACCATCCGGCACAGTTCAAAGCCCGACCGGTCTCCGAGATTAATGTCGAGCAGAAGCAGCGAAACCTCATGCTTTTCCAAAAAGTCCACTGCCGCGTCAAAGCTCGTAACATATGCCGTTTTGACGCCCAATATGTTGAAATAATCTGACGTAGATCTGGCGATCAACTCATCGTCATCTATCATCAATACCTTGATCTGATCTGACATATCCATGCAAACGCATCCCCCTTGTCATTCTCTGCTCCCATCTTATCACAGTTCCACGCATTAAGCAAACCACCTTTCCGCTCTTGCTTTCCCTTTGGGCTGTTGCTATAATGATCCTAACGTAAGTTTGTGAGGTAGCGCCATGGCTGATCTTATGAAAAAAGCAATCAAATCCACCTTCTTAAATCTGCTGGAGCAAAAGCCCTTAAGCCAGATCACGGTCAAGATGATCGTCGAGGAATGCGGCATCCATCGTAATTCCTTTTATTATCATTATCCCGACCTGCCCGCCCTCATCGAGGAGATCATAAAGGAGGAGGCAGACGCCCTGATCGAGCGGCACCCGACCATCGATTCCATCGAGGACGCGCTGAAGGCCGCCGTCGACTTTGCCTCGAAACAGCGCCGCGCGATCCTGCACATCTATAACTCCGTCAACCGCGACATTTTCGAAAAATACCTCTGGCATGTTTGCGAGTATTCCGTGACCAAGTACGGCGACACCATCTTTTCCGGAAAGAAGATCTCCCCGGAGGACCGTGAGCTGATCGGACGCTTTTACGTCTGCGAGTGCTTCGGCCTTGTCACCCTGTGGCTAAGTGAGAACATGTCAAAGGACATGGAAAAGGACATCGACCGCTTCTGCCAGCTTCACCTCGGCATGGTCGAAGAAATGGTCAGACGCTCTGAAAAAGGATAAAAATTACCTCGCAAGGTGATGTATCTTTGTACAATTTTAGTCTCATGCACAAATTTTGTGCATGAGATTTTTTTTGCCCGTTTTCCTTCTTCCAAAAGTGCGTTATGGTAAGGCCGATAAGGAGGTTGAACATCATGAAACTATCTAAAGCGATCGTGAAACATCGCATCCCCATTTTAATCGCAACATTACTTCTCATGATCCCCGCAGCCCTCGGTTACGTCGGGACCAGAGTCAACTATGACATGCTCGATTACCTGCCCGCAGACATGGACACGGTCATCGGCCAAAATGAACTCATGGACGAGTTTGGCAAAGGTGCCTTCTCCTTCCTGATCTTCGAGGACATGCCTGAAAAGGACGTGGCCGCGCTGAAGGAAAAGGTGGAACAGGTCGAGCACGTGGAAACCGTTCTTTGGTACGACTCCGCATTTGATCTCTCCGTTCCCATGGAACTGTTACCTGATAAGCTCTACAAGGCCTTCAATACGGAAAACGCAACGATGATGGCCGTCTTCTTTGATACGTCCACCTCGGCTGACGTCACGATGGACGCCATCCGCGAGATCCGAAGCATCGCCGGGAAGCAGTGCTTCGTCTCCGGAATGTCCGCACTGGTCACTGACCTGAAGGACCTCTGCGAAAAGGAAGAACCCATTTACGTTGGCATCGCCGTGGTGCTTGCGGCAAGCGCAATGCTCCTGCTTCTCGACAGCTGGCTGGTGCCCTTCGTGTTCCTGGCATCCATCGGCATGATGATCCTGCTAAACCTCGGAAGCAACTACTTCCTCGGAGAGATTTCCTACATCACGAAAGCCCTCTCCGCAGTGCTTCAGCTCGCCGTGACCATGGACTACTCCATCTTCCTTTGGCACAGCTATAATGAACAGCGTACAAAGCACGGTGACAAGAAGGAGGCCATGGCAATGGCGATCCACGAAACCTTGACCAGCGTCATCGGAAGCTCCATCACCACCGTGGCAGGCTTCATCGCCCTGTGCTTCATGTCCTTTACCATGGGCCGTGACCTCGGCATCGTCATGGCAAAGGGCGTCATCCTTGGCGTGATCGGCTGCGTAACCGTACTGCCTTCCTTGATCTTGCTCTTCGATAAGCCGCTGCAGGCGACCAAGCACAAGTCCCTGATCCCTGACACCGCGGGGCTTGCAAAGGGGATCGTCAAGATCTTCCCTGCGCTCCTCGCCCTGTTTGCCCTGCTGATCACCCCTGCCTACTTCGGTTACAGCAAGACCAACAGCGAAGTCTACTACGACATGGGCCAGTGCCTCCCCGAGAACATGGATTACGTCATCTCAAACCGCAAGCTCCATGAAGACTTCGACGTAGCCAGCACCCACATGGTGCTCGTGGACTCCAGCCTTTCCCAAAAAGAGGTGAAGGCCATGACAAATGAGATGGAAGAAGTGGACGGCGTAAAGTACGTGATCGGCCTTGATTCCATCCTCGGCTCCCGCATTCCGGAGGAGTTTTTACCCGAGTCCATCGTCAGCAAGCTAAGGAGCGACAAGTGGCAGCTGCTCCTCATCAACTCCACCTACAAGGTAGCGAGCGACGACGTAAATAACCAGATCAATCAGTTAAACACCGTACTGAAGAAATACGACAAGGGCGGCATGCTCATCGGCGAAGCGCCCTGCATGAAGGACATGATCGAGACGACGGATCATGACTTCCAGGTAGTCAACATGGTTTCGATCCTCGCGATCTTCGTGATCATCGCTCTGGTAGAAAAGAGCGTAACGCTTCCTTTCCTTCTGATCTCCGTGATCGAGCTGGCCATCTTCATTAACCTCGGCCTGCCGCACTATCTCGGACAGAGCCTGCCGTTCATCGCGCCGATCTGCATCAGCACGATCCAGCTGGGCGCTACCGTGGATTATGCGATCCTCATGACCACGCGTTATAAAGCAGAGCGCATCGCAGGGAATACAAAGCGTGACAGCGTCTTCACAGCGCTCCACGCCTCCATCCCTTCGATCCTCGTCTCCGGCATGGGCCTGTTCGCCGCAACCTTCGGCGTAGCGATCTACTCCGACATCGACATCATCAGCTCCATGTGCATGCTCATGGCAAGAGGCGCAGTGATCAGCGTACTCCTCGTCATCTTCACCCTGCCGGCGCTCCTCATGGCCTTCGACCGCATCATTTGCGATACCACGGTCGGCATGCGTCACGTATATCACCAGCCTCCCAAATCCTGGGAAGAGCTGCCACAATAAATTGATTGGAGGACTTATATCATGAAAAAGAAAGCAGTTTGTAAATTGTTAACCTTATGTCTTTGCGGCGCTTTGGTTGCGACAAGCGTTGCCACCTATGCAAAGGCTGATACTTCAAATACAAGCGCAGGCGCTGACCTGCAGCAAAACATCACCCTGGAGGTCTCCGAGAATCCCGCATGGAACCTTCTCTCCTCTTACGTCGATGCAGAGAAAACCATGAAGGATGAGACCGTGTACGTACTCGCAAATGCGGACGGCTCTGCGCAAAAGATCATCGTCAGCGACTGGCTGAGGAACGCCGACAGCGCTGCTGCCCTAAAGGACGCAAGCGGTCTTACCGGCATTGAAAACGTAAAGGGAAATGAAACCTATCAGGAGACGGAGGATGGCATCCTCTGGAACGCGCAGGGCGACGACGTCACCTACCAGGGCACCAGCGACAAGGCCCTTCCCATCACCGTCAGCGTCTCCTATCTGCTGGATGGCAAGCCCGTTACCCTCGAGGAGTTAAAAGGACAGAGCGGTCACGTCACCATCCGCTACGCGTACGAGAATCACCAATATGAGACTGTGAAGGTTGGCGAACGCAGCCACAATCTCACCGTTCCCTTCGGCGTACTCACTGGCGTTCTGTTGGATAACAATACCTTCGCCAATGTTGAAGTGAAGGGCGGACGCCTTGTCAGCGACGGCGATCGCACGATTGTTGCAGGCATTGCCTTCCCCGGACTGCAGGAGAACCTTGGAATCGATGCTGCAAAGCTTGAGATCCCCGCTTCTCTCGAGATTGAAGCCGACGTAACGAACTTCACCATGGGTGACACCGTATCCCTCGTAACAAACTCCTTCTTCCAGAACGTAAACCTAGATCGCCTTGATTCCGTGGAGGACTTAAAGGACGCCATGAATCAGTTAAGCGACGCCATGAGTCAGCTCCTTGACGGCAGCGGCCAGCTGACGGACGGCCTGAACACCTTACTGGAGAAATCCAGCGCGTTAACAACCGGCGTTGAAAAACTATCCGATGGCGCAGCGCAGCTGAGCACGGGTGCTAAGACTCTGGATGCCGGTGCGGCGCAGCTCGCTTCCGGCGCTACGCAGCTCAGCAACGGCCTCGATACCATCACCGCAAATAACGACGCACTAAACGGCGGCGCGCGTCAGGTATTCGACACCCTCCTTGCCACCGCAACCCAGCAGCTGAATGCAGCAGGCCTCCCCGTTCCCTCTCTTACCGTTGAGAACTATGCGACCGTACTGACAAACGTTGCAGCTTCCCTGGATCAGGATGCGATCTATCAAACTGCATTACAAACCGTAACCGAAGCCGTAAATGCAAAGCGTGAGTACATTAGGGCGCAGGTGACCGAAGCCGTTAAGGCACAAGTAACCGCGCAGGTTCAGGCGCAGGTACCCGAGGGTACGCCGCAGGAAATGATCGACGCGGCAGTGGCGCAGCAGATGGCAAGTGAAACCGTACAGGGCCTCATCGCACAGAATACCGAAGCACAGGTACAGGCAGCCATAGAGAGTGCCATGGCAGGCGATGAAGTACAGGCAAAGCTCGCGGCAGCAAGCGCAGGTGCACAGAGCGTTATCGGATTAAAGCAGTCCCTTGACAGCTACAACTCCTTCTACCAGGGCGTACAGAGCTATACCGCAGGTGTGGCACAGGCAGCCGCAGGCGCTACCCAGTTAAACGCTGGAGCACAGAGCCTGAAAAACGGCACCGCGCAGCTGAGCACAGGTGCAACGCAATTAAGCGACGGCATGCAGAGCCTTAAATCTTCCATCCCTGCCCTCATCGATGGCATCACGCAGCTTCGCGACGGCAGCACGGCCTTAAAGGACGGTTTGGAGAAATTCGACGAAGAAGGCATTGAGAAGCTCTCCGATGCCGTAAACGGAGACTTAGAGGGACTTCTCGACAGAGCAAAGGCAACCATCGATGCCGCAAAGCTTTACAACAACTACTCCGGTATCTCCGATGACATGGACGGTCAGGTGAAATTCATCTACAAGATCGCCGGCATCGAATAAAACTTCATGAATGAAAAAGCCTTCCCCCGATCACTCGAGGGAAGGCCTTTTTATTTTGTGAGGAGAATTATTTCAATTTACTTCAGAGTGTCAGAATCGCCGAAGAACTCTTTCCACTTCTCGGTACGCTCATCAATGATGGCCTGTCCGCCGGAGCTTAAGTAGTTCTTTAACTCAGCGTCCCATACCTTATCGAAATCAGCTACGGATGCAACAACTGCCTTGTCGTATACGGTATCTCTGAGCTGGCTTAAGGTATCACCAACGCCCTCTTCTGCTGCGATGGCGCCTACGTTTACGTTCTTGCCAATGCGAAGATCGGTGTTTGCGATCTTGTGGGAGTTCATAACATCCTCAGCAGGGATGCCGGGATAGTTCAGAGCTCTGGACTTATTGGTCAGCTCTTCGCTGGTCAGCTTCAGTCCGTTTACGGTGATGGTGTAGTCGATGTTCATACCGGAGTTCATGATCGCGTTGCCGGTAGCGGTCTTAACCTGGATCGCGCCGTCAGCGGTTACGTCATGGGTAACGCCCTCGTCACCAATCTGCAGATACTGGATGTGCTCAGGAGCGCTGATCCAGTCAAGGTACAGCAGGGATGCCAGAGGCTCCTTGTTGGTTGAAGGGAAGAATACCTTACGGTCGATCGGGCCAGACACGAACTTCGTGTGAGTGCCATTCTTATCCTCGAAGGGATCGATCGCTACGAACTTTGCGTCCTTGCCAACGTTTCTCTGCAGGTTAGCGTTGATGCTGTCATCACCGTTTCTGTAAGGATAATCCCAGTTATGGGTGAACGCGCCAACGAAACCAGCCTTCATCATGTCGTCCTCAGTGGTGTCGCCGCTGCCATACTGAGCGAAGTCATTCCACATAAGACCCATGTTGTACCACTTGTTCAGAAGTCTAACGCCTTCCTTGGTGCCGTTCTCGGTGAGCTTTCTGTCATCGAAACCGTTGATGTAGTATTCCTTATCGGACATCTTAGGATCGAGGAAGGACTCGATCAGGGTTGCTGCTCTCCAACCTACGTCATAGCTTACGGAGTAAGGAATCATTCTGGATGCGTCTGCGCCAAGCAGAGTGTCTGTGTTGTCCTTGAAGGCAACGAGCATCTTCTCGAACTCATCCTTGGTGGTAGGAGCCTTCATGCCCAGCTTGTCCAGCCAGTCCTGACGAACGAAGGTGATAACACGGTTGGATACTGCAAGCTTTGCTTCCACGCACCACAGGGTGCCGGTCTTGGGATCCTTATCCCAGTTGATGTTGGTGTCACCCAGCCAGTTCCACAGGTTGGGAAGATCGCTCTTATAGGTCTCTACGTAAGGTGCCAGGTCGATCACGCCGCCCATGTTTGCATAGGTCTGGATGGTGGGATAGCTGTAGGTTACGCATACGTCAGGTGCGGTATTTGCTGCCAGGAGATTATTGATCTCCTCTACCTCGGTCCAACGAGGAACCTTCTTAAAGGTTACGTCTACGTTGTGATCCTCAAGCATGCCCTTCTTGATGTAGTCGGTATACATGTTGTTCTCAGGATCGGAACCGCCGTCATTACCACGGTCATAGATCTCAACAACAATGTGCTTGGTCTCCTTGAACTTACCGTTCTCAAAGTCCGCTGCCGCCTTCTTCACTTCGGGATCTACCTTGCCCCCATTGTCGTTCCCGCCACATGCTGCCATGGATGCCGCCATGGTGCAAACCAGCAGGAGTGAAAGAATCTTCTTCTTCATTTACTTGTTTCCTCCCTTTTTTAGAAAAATAAGTGAATTGGTTCTTATAACTAACGGGTTGCCCCGATAATTATCGCTTGGATTACTCCTTTACCGCACCGAGGGTTACGCCCTGGATGAAGAATCTCTGCAGCCAAGGATAGATGCAAAGGATGGGCACGGTGGAGAACATTACGACTGCCGCCTTCATGGCTGCGCCAAGACCCGGCGTTGAAAAGCCTTCGTTTGTTGCCACCTCCATCTTATTCGTGCTGTTGATGATGTTGAACAGATACAGCTGCAGGGGATAGAGTTTTTCCTCCTTCACGTACATCAGCGCGTCACCGTATCCATTCCAACGGCCCACCGCATAGAACAGCGCCAGCGTTGCAAGCACGGGCTTTGACAGCGGTACGTAGATCTTTACGAGGATCTGGAAAAAGCTTGCGCCATCGATCTCCGCAGACTCGCGAAGGCTGTCCGGGATGCCGTAGAAAAAGCTTCTCATGATGATCATGTTGTAAACGCTAAGGCAGCTCGGAATGATCAGTACCAACGGATTGTCCAAAAGTCCGAGGCTTCTCATCAGCAGGTAGTTCGGAATGGTACCTGCATTAAAGAACATGGTGATCGTAATGAATACGTTGATGGCATTACGGCCCTTGAGCTTTTCGAAGATCAAAGGGTATGCGCAGAGCGTCGTCATGGTCAGGGACACGAAAGTGCAGATCACCGTAAGAATTACCGTCCAAACAAAGGACCACACGTATTTACTGTTTTTGAATACCTGTACGTATGCGTCAAAGTTTAGGCCCTTGGGAAGCAGGTACACTTCATTACGCACCAACGCGTATGAGCCGCTCAAGGATTTCGCCAGCAGGTTGATCATCGGGAGCACGCACAGAAGGCTCACGATCACGCATACTAAAACAAAGATCCAGTCACCTATGACTGCCTGTCTTGATTTTATCTTCATGATTCCCTTCCCCCTTACCAAATACCGCGCTCGCCAAGCTTTCTGGAAATAAAGTTGGCGCTAAGGATCAAGATGATACCAACAACGGATTGGAACAGACCAACGGCCGTCGTAAGTGAGAACTGAGAACCTTTAATACCGGCATTATATACGTAGGTCGCGATGACCTCGGAATAATCAGAAACCAAACGGTTGCCAAGTGCCATGGGACGCTCCATGCCACCGCCCATGATGTAGCCCAGATTCATGATCAGGAGCACGACGATCGTAGGCTTAAGGCTCGGCAACGTAATGTGCCACATCTTCTGGAATCTTCCGGCGCCGTCCATGGCCGCCGCCTCGTAAAGGTCAGGGCTGATGCCCGCGATGGCTGCCAGATAAACGATGGAGTTCCAACCGAAGCTCTGCCAGATGCCCCATCCCACGTAAGTAAATACCCAAGGTGCGTTCTCCGTCAGGAACGGGATCGGCTTACCGCCAAGGCTCGTCACCAGCATGTTCACCATACCGGAATCCTTTGCGAACAGCTGCAGGGAAAGGCTGCCGATGATAACCCAGGAAAGGAAGTGCGGCATGTACGCGATGGTCTGTACGCACTTCTTAAAGCCCTTGAATGGCAACTCATTTAGGATCAATGCAAAAATGATCGGCATCGGGAAGCCAAGCACAAGATCCAAGGCATTCAGAAGAAGTGTATTGCGCAGCGCTTTCAAAAATGCCGGCTTCTTAAATGCTTCGATGAAGTATTGGAAGCCATGATCCCCTGCCCAAGGCATGGTCCATATGTTCTTACCGATCATGTACTTCTTGAACGCGATCTGCACGTACGCCATGGGCACGTACTTGAACACGACAAGATAGACTAACGGCAATGACAGGAGAAAATACAACTGCCAGTAACGACGCATGTACGTCTTAAAATCCACTTTCTGTTTCGGTACAACGACTTTCTTAACCTTCTCTTCTTTCTTCTCGGCGGCCACGGATAAGCCCTCCTTCCGACATTGTGCGTTTTGCGCATAAAATAACGTAAGCCCTACCAAAAATCATAACATTTTCACAACCCTAAATCTTTGTAAAAAAGGATTTTAATATTGCAAAAATCACACATTTCTCGTAAAATTATGGTGAATGGTTTCCCCAAATTTTTTGTTAAAAGTTTAACAGTGCACATATTTTGCGCCTTGTTCATGAGGATAAATGCAATGGAAGTTTCCGTTTTGGAGTATCATAAAAAGGATAAAAAGGTCTATTCCGAGATTGACGGCCATTTTCACTCCGTCTATGAGATCTATTATTTCATCTGTGGCGACGCGGACATCATGGTAGAGGGCAAAATCTACCCCTTGAAGCCACACACACTCTTTTTGATCCGCCCTGGCGTACTTCACGGCATCCGCGTAAACTCTCGCGCCGACTATGTCCGCAACGTTCTCTACCTCTCTCCGGACAATCTGATGCCGGAGCGCAGGCAGCTCCTGACGGACATTATGCCGAGCCACAAAAAAAAGCCCTCCCTTGAGGTCCTCTACGAACACACGGAGGCCTTTCATTTGGATGACTTTTTCTATCACATTCACCAGCTCGATGAACAGCCCAGAGAGATTCAGGAGATGCTCTCCCCCATCTTTTTGGAGGCGCTCCTCGCGCAGATCCACATCCTTGGCCGCACGCTAAAACCCGCGACCTTTATCGATGCCATGCCCGATAAGATGCTCGAGATCATCAACTTCGTCGACGGGCACCTCACC
Source organism: Lachnospiraceae bacterium (assembly GCA_017400965.1). Lineage (GTDB taxonomy): Bacteria > Bacillota > Clostridia > Lachnospirales > Lachnospiraceae > Acetatifactor. The sequence goes on along the minus strand of JAFPRF010000099.1, from coordinate 243 downwards.
GAGCCTCAAACCCTCGAGAGCATCTCGTCGCACTTCTTCATCAGCAAGAACTACTTAAATGCCAACTTCAAAAAATACCTCGGCACCACCGCCATGGATTATGTCCGCAACAAGCGCGTGATCCTCGCCCGCCAGGCCATGCAAAAAGGAGCCTCCGCCATGGACGCCGCCCTCCAAAGCGGCTTCACCGACTACAGCTCCTTCTACCGCGCCTACGTCAAATACGCAGGCACCTCGCCCAGG
>JAFPRF010000098.1 GCA_017400965.1 Lachnospiraceae bacterium | reverse complement strand
GACAGATCAAGGACTTCGCGGGCATCGTTTATCAGCATGGCGAGAAGCCCATCGAGACTGCGGAAAAAGTAACGGCGATCGTTGCAAACGCAAATACGATCAACCTACAGTCCGTTCTGATCGGTCTTTTGGCACTTGCCATCTTGATCGTATGGCCTAAGATCTTTAAGAAGATCCCGGGGAGCCTGATTGCCGTGATCGTAACGGCGGCGATCGTTGAGTATTTTAAGCTCGACGTTAACACCATTGGGAAGGCCTTTTCTAACATCCGCACGGGTCTGCCTGGCTTTGCCATCACCTCGGCAATGTTTGACCTGAATCTGATGAGAAATCAGCTTTCGAACGCCGTGACCATCGCGCTTCTTGCCGGAATAGAGTCCCTGCTTTCCGCAGTCGTTGCGGACGGCATGATCGGATCCAAGCACCGCTCCAACATGGAGCTCGTGGCACAGGGCGTAGCCAACATCGGTTCCGCGTGCTTTGGCGGTATCCCTGCAACGGGTGCCATCGCGAGAACCGCTGCGAACATCAAAAACGGTGGCAGAACGCCCATCTCTGGCATGGTACATTCCATTTCCCTAGTGCTGGTGGTTCTGTTCTTAATGCCGCTGGCAAAGCTGATCCCGATGCCTTGCATCGCTGCGATCCTGTTCCAGGTGGCCTATAACATGAGCGGCTGGAAGACCTTTGTACATCTTTGCAAATATTCACCGCTGAGCGATATTTTGGTGTTGCTCGTAACCTTTGGCCTGACCGTGATCTTTGACCTTGTGGTAGCCATCGAGGTTGGCATCGTTCTAGCAGCCGTTCTGTTCATGAAGCGCATGAGCGAGGTAACGCAGGTTGAGGGCTGGAAGGAGATCGATGAGGAAACAGATCCTGAGAGCATCACGCTTCGCACGATCCCTGAGGGCGTTATGGTTTATGAGCTCTCCGGACCGCTCTTTTTCGCTGCTGCCGGCAAGCTTGTTGACATTACCTACCGCGATGACACGAAGGTGCTGGTACTGCGCATGCGTAGCGTGTCGGCGCTGGACGCAACTGCCATGCATCGCCTGGAGGAGCTCTTTAGCGAGTGCAAGGAGAAAGGCATTCAGATCGTCTTCTCGCACGTAAACGAGCAGCCCATGAAGGTTATGAAGAAGGCGAAATTCGACGAAAAGATTGGGGCTGAGAATTTCCAACCTCACGTGGACGAAGCGCTGGAGAGAGCAAAGGCGCTCGCAAAAGCAGCAAAGTAAGAAATACGGCGGTTTGACCGCAAAGGGGAGATACGGGCATGGCTGAACTGACGCCGATGATGGCGAAATACGTGGAGACCAAAAAGGAATATCAGGATTGCATCTTGTTTTATCGTCTCGGCGATTTTTACGAGATGTTTTTCGACGATGCGCTCGTCGCTTCCAAGGAACTTGAGATCACGCTGACCGGTAAGGACTGCGGGTTGGAGGAGCGCGCGCCCATGTGCGGCGTGCCCTATCATGCAGTGGAAGGGTATCTGACAAAGCTTGTGAGCAAGGGCTATAAGGTGGCCATCTGTGAGCAGGTGGAGGACCCGAAGCTGGCAAAGGGCCTCGTGAAGCGCGAAGTCATTCGCGTTGTTACGCCGGGTACGAACCTCAACATGCAATCCCTTGAGGAATCCAAGAACAATTACCTGGTCTGCATCGCCTATACGCCGACCAAGATCGGTTTTTCCGCGGCGGACGTCACCACCGGTGACTATTACCTGACAGAGCTTGAAGACCTGAAAAAGCTCGGCGACGAGCTCATGAAATACGAACCCTCTGAGATCATCTGCAACGATGCCTTTTTGGTGAGCGGAATGAAGCTCGAGGACTTGCGCGCAAGGCTTCACGCGGCGATCAATCCGCTGGATGCGCACTTTTTCGATGACGAAAGCTGTAAGAGACTTTTGCAAAAGCACTTTAAGGTGAGCACGCTGATCGGACTTGGCATCGAGGATTTCCCAGTGGGTTTGGTGGCCGCTGGCGCGTTGCTTGCATACCTGTATGATACGCAGAAGAACGACTTAGGTCAGCTTCGGCATTTGTATCCCTATCTGACTAATAAATTCATGCTCCTTGACAGCTCCACCAGAAGAAATCTGGAG
>JAFPRF010000097.1 GCA_017400965.1 Lachnospiraceae bacterium | reverse complement strand
GGAGGTTTTCCCGGGATTTGAGTTTCTAATAAAGTTACTCTTTCGCGCTCTGAATGATCTTTTTGATAAAGCCTTCCACGTAGTTGAGGTATTCCTTATCCTTGCCTACGTTACGCAGGTCGTTTCCTTCCACCACGTAGTGACCCGTGTTGTCGCGGATCCAAAATTCCGCGTTGCTCGATACCTTCTGAAGGATGTAGGTATTCTCAATGGAGATCTCTTCATCATGCAGCGCCGAGATCACGAGGATTGGCTTCTTTCCTGCCTTCTGGATGGATTCCACGGGGGTCAGATGATCCGCGCGGTCCTTCCCGTACAGCCAGCGGAAGGTCTGATGGGTAAAGGGACGCTGCGCCGCGCGTAGGAAGCCGGGGATGTAATACTTCTTCAGGAGCAGGTCTAACTGATCGTCCGGGGAAGCAAAGGGTGACATCGCGATGCAGCCGCTCACCTCAGGGATCTCCGCCACAGAGTTGATCGCTACGGTGCCGCCAAGGGAAATGCCGTGGAGCACAATTGGCAGGTCCTTATACTTCTCCACGCTGGTGATATAGTTCACAAGCGCCCTGACGTCCTCCACCTCGGTATAGCCAAGGCCGAGCTTTCGTCCGCTACTCTCGCCGTGCGCGCGCATCTCCAAGAGGAAGCACGCATAGTCGAGCTTTTTCATCTCCACCGCATGTGCAAAGAAATAGGTGACGGATGGCTCCTTTTGCGGTCCCAAATAGATGATGACACACTTGGGATTCGTTGCTTCCACCTCCGCGCACCACAAGGTCTCGCCGTCATCGGTTTTGATCGTATGCGTGATGGCACTGAGTTTATAATCCTCCGCCCTGTAAACATTCTGCAGGGGATGAAGTTCATCGTCCACCTTCATGTATTTCACGTGACGAAAAACATAGATCATCGTTAAAAACGTGGGGATCATCAGAATGAATAAAATGATTAAGATCCATAGGATGACTCTCTTTTTTCGCCAGCTGTAATCCGTGATCACACCCTTTTTCACGTAATAACCTCCCGTCTTTTGGGCCCTTAAGCCCCTTCACTCATAAGTTTCTCCTTGCGCTCGATCATCTCGTCGATTTTCTCTAAGTAGAGCGATACGTCCTTCACGCTGTCGCTCCGCTCGATCCGGCCGTCTGGCCAAACCCGTTTGCTGATGCAACCGGCGCCAAGGGCGATGATGGTCTGCACCTCTTCCATGATCAAGATGTTGTAAAGTCCAAATTTGCCAGGCATCGCATAGCCCACGTTCTCGAAGTTCCCGGACATGCTCTTTTGCCGGTAGAGATAATAGGGCTTAAGGCCAAGGCGCCTTGCGCCCTCTGCCGCGATCTGCATGGTCTCGTCCGTATTGCTGAGGGTCTCGATCCCATGCTCCCTGATCCACTCGCCGAGCTTGGATGCCCTCTTCACCGCCAGGGAATGTACGGTCAGGCTGTCCGGTGCTAATTCCACGACGGCATCGATGGTACGCTGCACGTCGTCAGCCGTCTCACCGGGAAGGCCGAGGATCAGGTCCATGTTAATGTTATCAAAGCCCTCTTCCCGCGCCATTTTATAAGCTTCCAGCACCTGTGCCACGCTAGCTTTTCGGCCAATAATGTCCAAGGTTTCCTGCTTCATGGTCTGGGGATTGACTGAAATGCGGCTTACGCCATATTTCTTCAGGACTTTGAGTTTTTCTCTCGTGATGGAGTCCGCGCGGCCGGCTTCCACCGTGAATTCCTTTACCTGCGAAAAATCAAAACGGCTCTTTAGCGCAGACAAAAGTCTTTCTAACTGCTCAGGCTCCAGCGTGGTAGGCGTTCCGCCGCCCACGTAAACCGTATCCAAAATCTTATCACTATATTTCTTCGATACAAAGTCCATCTCGCGGATGAGACACTCCACGTAAGCGTCCACCTTCTTGCGGTACGCCGCGATGGGGAATGAGGTGAAGCTGCAATAGAGACAGGTGGTCGGGCAGAACGGAATGCCGATGTAGAGGCTGTAGCCGCCCTGGTAATGCACCTGCGAAAGGAGCTCACGCTCCCGCTTAGCGACTTCTACGCCTAGCTGCGCCTTCTCGTCGCTCACGAAATACTTGGTCTTATAATGCTCGCAGATCTCTTCCTCGCTTTTTCCTTCCTCGAGCAGTCCATAGGCGATCTTCGTGGGGCGGATCCCCGTAAGGCTCCCCCAGGGAAGGCTTCTTCCCGTATGGCTCTCCAGTGTTTTATAGAAAAAGGTCTTAAAACCTGCCTTGTACGCATCTCTCTGCTCGTCGAAGGTGCCCGCGAGGCTTTGCCACTCGTACTGTGCGCCAAAGAGCTCTTCCGTTTTTCCTTCGGCCTTTATGGTCATCACCGCGCCGGTCTGCGACAGCTCGATCGTCATCTCCTCGAGGGGAAGGTCTTCCTTCTCTTCCTCCTTGCGGCGCTTGATGTCCCTATATTCCTCCCAAAGACTAATGCTCTCGGGGGTCAGGACCTTGACCTGTCTGTCGGGATAAAAGGCCTTGGTGATCGAGTTCACGTCATATTCAAAGCTTGGGTGATTTACGCTTACAAAAAAATATTTCTCCATGACTTACCTGTTATACGCAGAACGGATTGTTCTCTTTTTCGTAGCCGATGGTGGTCGCGCCGCCATGTCCCGGGTATACCTTGGTCTCCTCGGGCAGTACGAAAAGCTTTTCTTTAATGGAGCGCACCAGACTGCTCATGCTTCCCGTCGGGAAGTCCGTGCGTCCAACGCTCTCCTGAAAGAGCGTATCTCCGCTGATGAGGAACCCTGCCTCTTCGAAATAATAGCAGCAGCTCCCGGAGGTATGGCCCGGCGTTGCGATGACCTTACAGGTCATGTCGGCGATGGTCACCTCCTGACCATCCTTTAAATATGCATCCGCCTCCACTTCCGCAGGGCGTCCCGCCATCTCGGAGACGTTCATCTCGGCGTTTCCGAGAAGCTTTTTCTCGTCCTCCAGCGCATAGACCAAGATGGGCTCCAGACCCTTTTCCGTGCGTTCGCGGTTGACTGCACCCTTTAAGGCGTTCAGTCCCCAAATGTGATCAAAATGGCCGTGGGTTAAGAGAATCCCTTCGACCTTTAGGTCATTCTTAAAAAGGCTCGCATAAATCTGGGTGCCCTGATCTGCAGGATCCACGACAATTGCCCTGTTTTCACCTTCGCGATAGATAAAATAGGTGTTGGTGGCGCAGCTTCCAAGTACCATCCTGCCGATCTTGATCTCTCCCATAGCTCTCCTTTACCCAATGCTTCGTTCAATGTCAATGACGCTGTCGATGCCGTGCAGGCGCTCCATGATGTTGGTCAGGGCGTCCCTGCCGCTCACTTCAAAGCCCAGCTGCATCGTCACCATACCCTGCTTGTTGGTTCTGGTGTTCAGCGACATGATGCTAATGTTCTTTTCCGTAAATACCTTCGAAATATCGGACAACAGTCCGCTTCTGTCTCTCGCAAACAGATTGATCTCGCAGACGTAGGAGCCAGTTGCCTGGTCCTCGGTGTTGTCCCAATCTGCCTCCATCAGTCGGATCCGCTCATCCTCAGGCAAATTCAGGATGTTCACGCAGTCTGTGCGGTGGATGCTGATGCCTCTGCCTCTCGTGACAAAGCCCACGATCTCATCGCCAGGCACGGGAGAACAGCACTTGGAGAAACGTACGGAGAGGTCTGCGATGCCCTTCACGCGGATGCCGCCCTTGGAGCGCATGCGCACGTGCTGGCCATTCGCCTGTCCATTTTCAGCGACGGCGGCGAGCACCTCTTCGTTGGTCAGTTCCTTCTTGTGGTCTCTGTCATAGTACTCCTGCAGACGGCCAATGATCTGGCCCTCCTTCAGCGCACCATGACCCACGGCAGCAAGGACGCTGTCCCAGTCGCGGAAGCCATACTTATGCATGATGGCGTCCATGTATTCCGTCGACAAAAGGCTCGCGATGTTGATGGCCTTCGTCTTACAATAGGTATTCAGTAATTCCTTGCCTCTGGCAACGTTCTCTTCCTTGCCCTGGCTCTTGAACCACTGATTGATCTTGTTCTTCGCCTGGGTGCTCTTGACGATGTTCAGCCAGTCGCGGCTCGGGCCCTTGGAATTTCCGGAGGTAATGATCTCCACGCGGTCGCCGTTCTTGATCTGATAATCGATGGTGACGAGCTTTCCGTTGACTCTGGCACCCACCATCTTATTGCCGACAGCGGAATGGATGCTGTACGCAAAATCGATGGGCGTGGAGCCCGCGGGGAGGTTTTTCACCTCACCGGTCGGCGTGAAACAGTACACCTGATCCGAGAACAGGTCGAGGTCATTCTTTAAGAGGTTCATGAACTCGCGGTTGTCGGACATGTCCTGCTGCCACTCGAGGATCTGACGCAGCCAAACGAGCTTCTCCTCTTCCTGCGTCTCCACCTTTTTACCGTCGGAGGCTTCCTTGTATTTCCAGTGGGCGGCAATACCATATTCTGCCGCCTTATGCATCTCAAAGGTACGGATCTGGATCTCAAAAGGCTGTCCGCTCGTACCGATCAGCGTCGTATGGAGGGACTGGTACATGTTGGCCTTCGGGATCGCAATGTAATCCTTAAAGCGCCCGGGAACAGGCTTGTAATGCGCATGGATCTCGCCCAGCGCTGCGTAGCAATCCTTCACGGAATCCACGATAATGCGCACGGCGAACAGGTCATAGATCTGATCCAGCGTCTTATTTTGGTTCTTCATCTTCTTGTAGATGCTAAAGAAGTGCTTTACGCGGCCGTCGACCTTTGCCTTGATGCCGGCGCCGTCAATGATGGTGCGCACCTCATCTACAATGCCCTGAATGTACTGTTCGCGAACGCTACGCTTCATGGCGATCTGGTTTACGAGATCGCGGTACGCTTCAGGCTCCAAATATTTTAAGGACAGATCGTCCAATTCGATCTTGATCTTACTGATGCCCAGTCTCTGCGCGATGGGGCTGTAGATCTCCAGCGTCTCGCGCGCGATGCGCTGCTGGCTCTCCGGCTTTTGATGCTGCAGGGTGCGCATGTTGTGGAGTCTGTCGGCCAACTTGATCAGGATCACGCGGATATCCTTTGCCATGGCAAGGAACATCTTACGGAGGTTCTCCGCCTGCATCTCAAGCTTTGCTTCCGACTGATCCACCTCAGAGCTCAAGGGGATCTTTTCCAGCTTGGTCACGCCGTCCACGAGGAGCGCCACGTCCGCGCCAAATTCGTTTTCCAGCTCTGCCTGCGTCATCGCGGTATCCTCAACCACGTCATGCAAAATACCGGCAATGATCGTCTCCTTATCCATTTCCAGCTCTGCCAGAATGATGGCAACGTTGAGCGGGTGGATAATGTAAGGCTCGCCAGACTTTCTCAGCTGACCCTCATGGGCCTTCTTGGCCGTCTCGTAAGCCTTAGCGATGGCCGTTACGTCATCGCTGGGGTGGTAAGTTTTGACACGCGAAATAAGCTCCTGATAGAGCTGCTCGGGAGTTTCAAATTCCTGTGGCTTCGCCAAAGGGCCATCATTATATTTGACGTCATTCATTTCTTGCGTCACTTTCCACCACTCCTAAACGTACGTGAATTACTTTCCGGAATAGGTGATCGCAGCATCCAAACGATAACCAGCGATCTTCTCTCTACCCTTTAATCCTGCCAACTCGATCAGAACGACAATGCCAACTACCTTACCGCCAAGGCTCTCGATCAGTTTGATCATGGCCTCCGTGGTACCGCCGGTTGCGATCAGGTCATCCACGATCAGGACCTTCTGACCAGGCTTGATGCTGTCCTTATGCATCTCGATGGTTGCCTTTCCATATTCGAGGTCATAATCGATGCTCACGGTCTCGCAGGGAAGCTTTCCCTTCTTGCGGATCAGAACAAAGGGCTTGTGCAGATTATATGCGATGGGGGTTCCGAAAATGAAGCCTCTGGATTCAGGGCCAACAACGACGTCAATGTCCAGATCCTTTACCAGGTCCTGCATCGTGCTGATCGCAAGATGCAGTCCGTCTGCGTCCTGCAAAACGCTGGTCACGTCGCGGAAAATAATGCCCTTCTCAGGGAAATCCGGAATCGCTCTTACGTATTCTTCCAGTTTTTTCATGATTTTTCTCCCCTTTTGCTTTTCACTATTTAACAAGAACGAGCCTCCCCCCTAAGGGAAAAGCTCAGTTCATCAGGAAACTTATTTCTTACCGCAGCACTTCTTGTACTTCTTGCCGGAACCGCAAGGGCAGGGATCGTTGGGGTAAATCTTTGCGCCCTTGATCACGGTCGTGGAAGACTTCTGCTCCTTGTAAAGGCGCTTTCTCGTCTCTTCATCGTAGATGTCCTTCCACTCCTCAAGGTTGTACAGCCAATCAGCGTCCGCGCCGACCATGTTCTTGTACAGAAGTGCCTTATCGAAACCAAGGTTTACAACGGTGTCCTCTTCCATCTCCTCGATGGGGTTCTTCTCGATCAGGCTGTCATTGATGCCGTCCAGGAAACCAACCATCGTCATTACGTCAACGCTATACTTGTCAGCAAGCTCCTTTACGGTGCCCTTTACTACTTCATCGGGGTTCTTTAAGAGCTGTGCGTAAATCGCCTTCTCACGCTGGAAGTACACGCCCCAGAGTCTCTGCAGCTCGTCCTTACCAAGCTTCTCATTATATGCAACGCTACGCCATTTTTCCAAAAGTGCCATAATCTTCTACCATCCTTACTGTTTTTCAGGCATTCTACGCCTGCTTGATTCCTATAACTTAATATAGTATATAACAAAACAGCCCCTAAATCAACAAAAAAATATTGCGGCAATGCGCCTTTTCGGTATACAATAATGCAGTGGACAAGCTTTTTCCCACGTGATTATTTCGATTTTGAGGGCGCCATGAAACATCGCACTTGCAAAACTACATATTTTCGGTGTCTTCTGCCCGTTTCGGCGCTTACCCTACTCCTTTTGGGGAGCGGGTGCGGAAGGCCCTTGGACGGCGATCTGGAGTCCATTTTAGAGTCCCGGTCCATTGCCGTGGAAAGCGAAGAATTTGCTTCTTTGGAAAACGCTGCTTTCTCAAGCGATGCGTCTTCGGAAGCTTCGGAAAGTGACGCAGATACGACCTCCAGTGAGGAAACGCTTCCCGAGATCGAGCCGCCCAGCCTTGAAAAGTTCCTAAGGACTGCCCTTCTTCCCGTCGGCTCAACGGCCTATATATGGGGCGGTGGCTGGAATGAGGAAGATACCGGCGCCGGCGAGGAGGCCGTCACCCTTGGCTTAAGCCCCAGATGGAAGGAATTTGCCGATACGATCGGGAAAGATTACAGTGAAGACAAGACCCGTTATCAGATCCATGACGGGCTCGATTGTTCGGGCTTTGTCGGCTGGGCCGTCTATAATACGCTTGAGACCGAGGATGGCAAGGAAGGGTACGTACTCTCCGCTGCTGAGATGGCCAAGCACTTTGCCGAAGAAAAAGGCTTTGGCGACTTTCTTCCTGCGAAGTCCGTGAAGGAGTGGGCCCCCGGCGACATCGCCAGCATGAACGGCCATGTTTGGATCAGCCTTGGCACCTGCAAAGACGGCAGCGTCCTGCTCGTCCACTCGAGCCCGCCCGGCGTGAAGCTCAGCGGCACCGGGAAAGAAGCCATCGCCCTCGCAAAGGAACTGATGTCAACCTATTATCCTGATTGGTACGAGCGTTTCCCGGACTGTAAGGCTCCTGCCAGTTACGTTAAGAAATCAGCGCAGATGCGCTGGAATACGAAAACCTTCGCGGATGCTGCAGAGCTTCAAAAGCTCTCCGCCGAGGAAATCGCAGAGTTACTATTTACGGAAGAAAGGAAGGAATCTGATGAACGATAAAGAACATAAAGAGAACAAAAATAAATGGACGGCGAAGCGCATCGCCGCAATCCTCGGGATCATCCTGCTGCTTGGCCTGTACGTGGTCACCCTCATCGTCGCCATCGTCGACCGCAGCGCCTCCGGCGAGTGGTTCATGATCTGCCTCATCGCCACCGTGACCGTCCCGCTCCTCATTTGGATCTACACCTGGATGTACGGAATGCTCACGAATAAGCACACCATCGCCTCCTTTGAACTGGAGAAAAAAGACCAAGGCGAAGACAAAGAAGAATAGTTTTTCCACTAGAAAAGGAACCCCGAAAGAGGTTCCTTTAGTTTAGATTAATTTGTTCAATTCTTCTTCCGCCTGCTCTTTGGAGGTAAAGAGGATACCATGGATCCCCTGCTCGTTTGCAGCCTGTACGTTGACTTCCACGTCGTCGAAGAAGACGCACTCCTGCGCCTTCAGTGAAAATCTCGAAAGGAGCAGCTGGTAGATCACGGGGTCGGGCTTGATGACCTTGTCCATCCAGGAAAGGATGCCGCCGTCCATGTATTCACGGAACGCAAGGCCTGCCGCACTCTCCTTCTCGATCTTCTGTGAGAAGTTCGAGAGGTAGTACACGTGAAAGCCCTTGGCCTTCAACTCCTTTACCCAAGGGATCGCGTAGTCGCGGATGCGGACGATGTCCGTCATGTCGTCGAAGGCCTTATGGAACTGCGCTTCATAGGCGGGATCATTTTTCACGAAGCCTGCCATGACCTCCTCGAAGCTCCAAACGCCGCGGTCGAGCTCCGGCCATACGGGACTTAATACGGAAGCCTTTGCGATGCGCTCCACCTCTTCCTTGGTAAAGCCCTTATCCGCAAGGAACTCCGCCCAGCGGAAGTCCGTGAGCACGTTCCCTATGTCAAAGATTACGTTCTTAATCATAGCTTATGCCTTCTTTAAGGGGCTCTCTCTGTAGATGATGTCCTGTCTTCTCGGGCCGTTGCTGATCATGGTGATGGGATAACCGATCTGCTTCTCGATGAACTCGATGTAGTTACGGCAATTCTCAGGCAGATCCTCGTACTTGGTGATGCCGCGGATGTCGCACTTCCAACCGGGAAGGGTGCGAAGTACGGGCTTTGCCTTCTCCAGAAGGTGGGTTACGGGGAAGTCGGTCGTTACCTTACCATCGATGTCGTAGCCTACGCATACGGGGATCTCATCGAGATATCCGAGTACGTCAAGTACGGTGAATGCCACGTCCGTGGTACCCTGCAGTCTGCAGCCATATTTGGATGCAACGCAGTCGAACCAACCCATTCTTCTAGGTCTGCCGGTGGTTGCGCCATACTCACCACCGTCACCGCCGCGGCGTCTCAGCTCATCAGCCTCATCTCCAAAGATCTCGGAAACGAATGCGCCTGCGCCTACTGCGGAGGAATATGCCTTACATACGGTAACAACCTGCTTGATCTCATAAGGAGGGATGCCTGCACCGATGGCGCCAAAGGCTGCCAGCGTGGAGGAGCTTGTTACCATGGGATAGATGCCATGATCGGGATCCTTTAAGGTACCAAGCTGACCCTCGAGGAGGATTGTCTTGCCATCCTTCATTGCCTGATGGAGAAATGCGGATACGTCGCAAACGTACGGCTCTACCATGTTTCTGTACTCATGGAGCGTACTAAGTAGCTCATCGGGATCGATCTCTGGCTTATTGTACAAGTGTTTCAGAATTACGTTCTTTACGGCACAAACGCTCTTTACCTTCTCAGCGAGACCCTCGTCGTCAAAGAGCTCGTTTACCTGGAAGCCGATCTTTGCATATTTGTCTGAATAGAAGGGCGCGATGCCGGACTTCGTGGAACCAAAGGACTTTCCGCCGAGTCTCTCCTCCTCATACTGATCGAACAGAATGTGATAAGGCATCACGATCTGTGCGCGGTCAGATACCAGGATCTTAGGCATGGGCACGTTTCTCTCTACGATGGACTGGATCTCCTTGAACAGAAGGGGGATGTTCAGCGCAACGCCGTTACCGATCACGCTCGTGGTATGTCCATAAAACACGCCGGAGGGCAGGGTATGCAGCGCGAATTTACCGTAGCAGTTCACGATCGTGTGTCCTGCGTTTGCGCCGCCCTGAAAGCGTACGATCACGTCCGCCTTCTCCGCCATCATGTCAGTGATCTTACCTTTTCCTTCGTCACCCCAGTTCGCTCCTACAACTGCTTTTACCATTTGGGTTCTTCCTTTCTTGTCTTGTATAAGTTATCGTCGTTACTCTCTGCCATCCCAACAATAGGTGCAGAGCTTGTTCTCATCAATGCCTACGGACTTCACCATGTCG
>JAFPRF010000096.1 GCA_017400965.1 Lachnospiraceae bacterium | reverse complement strand
GTTCACGCCCAGATTCCTTGCGTAAGCTTCTCCCAATTGATATGCGCTGATGGGCTTCGACAAAAGGAACGTTGCGATCACGGTAACGCCGATCATCACTGCCATGAACAGCACGTCGCTCCACTGCATTCCGGAAAGACTTCCCATGGACCAATTGTGGAGGTTCACGATATTGGAATCATCCGCGAAGGTGACAAGGAGCTCCGTGATGGCGGAGCACACGTAGCCGATCATAATGCCGCAGACGATGAGGAGCGACATTCTCTGCACGCGCAGCGACACCAAAAGAACAAAGCCCATGGCGATCACGGCGCCCACAAATGCCGCGGCGACCATGCCGAGTGCTGAGATGCGCATGCCCCTGCCAAGGAGCACGATCATCGTTACGGCAACTAAGAGCTTTGCTCCAGAAGAAATGCCGAGTACGTAGGGTCCTGCAATGGGATTGCCGAAAAAGGTTTGCAGTAAAAATCCGGATACTGCTAAAGCGCCGCCGAGAAAAAACGCCGCGCTGATCCTGGGAAGTCGGATGTTCCAAAGGATCTGGTAAGCCGCGCCGTCTCGCACCTTTCCCGTAAGGACGTCTAAGGTGTCACGTAAGGTCAAAGCCATGCTGCCGCTGCCGATATTCCAGCCAATCAGCGCCATAAGAAGCAAGAGCATTCCCAAAAAGAATGCGATCCTGCGCCCGATTGTACGTTCCAGGCCTTTGCTCATGGTACTCTCCTTCCGAAGTTTAATTGATCTTGATCAGCTGGGAAAACTGCGTCTGCGTGGGGTTTCTCAGCGCATCGCTTAGATCCGCCACAAAGTCCGCAATGGCTGTCGTCTCCTGAAAGAAGTTCTTCGCCGTGCAATAGACTCTGCCCTCTTTGACGGCCTTAAAATCTGCGAATACGGGACTGATCTCCTTTAGCTCGTCAATGCTTTTTAACTCGCCGACTATGGTACTGTTGTAGATGATCAGGTCGGCATCCTTTGCAGCGAGATAAAAGTCCTCCATCTGCATGTTCATCGTGGAGAGGGCATTCTCCTCTTCCTGCGCCTGCTGCGTTAGGACGTATTCCCCGCCCGCCAGGGAGATCATCTTTGCCACGTAATCTCCGGGTTTTCTAACGTTCACGACGCCATTGGAATTCACGTAAAAGAAGGCAACCTTTAGCCCCGTGTTTTCCTGCTGCAGCACGGGCGTAAGGCTGGCGATCTTTTCGTCGTAAAAGCGCTCCGCTTCCTCCAAATGATCGAATAACAGGCCATACAGCTTGATCCATTCCAGCCTGCCAAAGGGGTGCTCCTCATAGCTTGAGGTTTCCACCAAAACCGGAATGCCTAGGGATTCCAGCTTTTCCTTCGCCTCTGGGTTGTGATAGATCATGGTGTTCTCGATCGCGAGATCGCACCTTTCTGCCAAAAGCAGTTCGTAGTCCGGCTTACTGTACTTCCCCGCATAGAGAAGTTCTCCCTTCTCCATGGCGGAAATGGCTGCGTCAATGCATAGATCTTCTTTTTTCGTTCCAGAAAACCGAAGGCTTCCCAGTGCCCCTGCTTCGCGCAAAAGATCAAACACCGAAGAGGATGCCAAATAGGCGTGATCCAATGGTTTTTGAAGTACGCAGACGTCCTTCGGCACATCCTTCGGAGCCGTCTCATTCTCTGGAACGAGCAGATACTTGTCCGTATCTGCGATGGTGATCAGATAGTAATCTTCCGCTTTTTCCACAAAAAAAGTCGCGGCATGAGAGAGCTCCATGCCCTTCTCCCATTGCAACTGAGAAAAGGTAGCAGCCTTAGCTTCTCCGCTCGCGACGCTATTGTTTTCTGCTCCCGCCTGCGATGCGCCGCTTGACGCTGCAGGCTCTTGGGAAGCCTGTCCCTTTGCGCCACAGGCGCTCAGGGACAGGCATAAGATCAAGAGCAAAATTTTTATCATGAATGTCATTCCTTCTAGTTTTGTAATACGAAGACGATGGTATATTCGATCTCGCGAGGCTTGCTCATGGCGATGGTATCACCGATCACGGTGAGCTCTTCTCCGAAGGCCTTTACGGGGATCGTAAACTGAGAGTTTTTGCCTTCCTGCGCTTCGTTTAAATACTTCTCACCGTCCACGATCATGTAATCATAATTGGTGCTGGACCAAACCACGGTGGCATAGGCCACGCCGTCCGTCACCTTAATGGCAGCAGGGCTTTCGATGGTTGCCTTACCGCTGCCGCCAGAGAGCATTACGTTTGCAGTATACTCGCCGTCAGCGAGCTGTGCCTCTGCGCTCTTGACTGCCACGATACCGTCCAAGTTTCCTTCGCCGGTCACGGTAACCTTTACCTTATGATCATACCACGTTCCCTTGGTTCCAACAAGTGCAAGATCAAACTCCTCGCCAAGTGCGGGAACGATCACGTCGAAGCCATAGACCTCTTCCTTGGCGCCGTCCGAATAGGTTACTTCGTCAACGGTGGGCTGCAGGATCACCAGATCGTTTCCCTGTGCCTTCATGTCAGCAACAAGGCCCTGATACAGGTTTAAGGTGTTCTTGCTGGGAAGCGTAATATGCAGGAGCATAACGCCCTCATGAACGGTCAACGTACCCTGACCGCCGCAAGCTTCGTTGGTCTTAAACATGCTGCTGTCGGTCTCAAACTTTGCAAGGTAGGTTACGCCTTCCTTTAAGTCAGCAGCGGTCAGTCCCTGAGAATCGGTCGCACTGCCTCCGGTAGCGGTAGATGCCACCTCAATGGCCTCTGCGGTGTGAGCCTTGTAGATTTCCTGTACGGCAGGGATTCTTCCAAGGCCAGCGATCTGTACGTCCACTGCCTGGAACTCTCCAGATGCGATGAACATGCTCAGCCAGGAATCCTCTTCCTCACCTGCCATGTCGTTGTTGGCGTGATCGCCTGCAACCACCATCAGGGGACGAAGGATCACGTTCGAGAAATTCATGGAAGCCACCTTCTCGATCACTGCCTCGACGGAGGTATCCTCAGGCTCGCCTTCTACGGTACCGATGAAGACGTTGTTGTAACCAAGAGCCTGCATCTGTGCCTGCATCTGGCTATAGGTGATCTTTGCGGAATGTGCGGTGCCATGTCCCATGAAGACAAATGCGGTGCCGCCTGCCTCTGCGGCTGCGATATCGCTCATGCCTGCTTCTGCAACGGCCTGCTCTACAATGGCCTTAGCTACGGCCTGCTTATCATCGTTTACGGTGCCTTCCTCAGCGCCAACCTCGCCGAGCAGGGGCTCTGCGATCACGATGTTTGGGATCTGGGTCTCATACTGCTTTAAGGTATCAAAAAGCTCGTCATACTCTGCGCCATGCATCAGGTGCGTGGGCTGAACCACCAGCGTCTTTACGCCGTTGTTTACTGCACGCTCCAGTGCCTGCTCCACGTT
>JAFPRF010000010.1 GCA_017400965.1 Lachnospiraceae bacterium | reverse complement strand
CAGCATCTTTGCACGAGCCAGTAATTTAATGGTTCTGCCTGCCGCATTTGCATATTCGAAATCCGCGGGCGTGATCTTGCTAATGCCCTCGGTAGGGATCTTTTCGTAGTTCACGTTCTTGCCCATCATCAGGGAAGACAAAATGGCAATCTTTCTGCAGGCATCAAAGCCTTCCACGTCAGCCTCAGGATTGCGCTCCGCATAGCCCTTCTCCTGCGCCCTTGCAAGTGCCTCGTCAAAGCTCTTGCCCTCGCGCTCCATCTTGGTCAGGATGTAGTTCGTCGTTCCGTTTAAGATGCCGGTGATGGCTTCCACCTTCTCTGCGGTGAGACAGTCGTTTAAGGGACGGATGATGGGGATGCCGCCGCCAACGCTGGCCTCGAACAGGTAGTTGCAGCCGTGATCATGCGCTAGCTTGATCAGCTCAGGGCCATACTTTGCAACCATCTCCTTGTTGGAGGTGCAGACGCTCTTTCCCTTCTCGAGTGCAGCCTTGGTGTAATTGTAGGCAAACGTGGTGCCTCCCATGGTCTCGCAGACGATCTTGACTTCCGGATCGTCCATGATCACGCTGGCGTCATGTACCACCTTGCTCTCATACGGATCTCCGGGGAACTCGCGAAGGTCAAGGATGTACTTTACCTCCAGCTCCTCGCCAGCCTTCTTTGCCACCTGGGCCTTGTTCTTCTCGATGACTTCCACGACGCCGCTACCCACGGTACCGTAACCAAAAACTGCAACCTTGATCATGTTCAAAACCTCTCTATCTATTCCTTATTCCTTCGATAACACTTTTACGTGATGCACGCCGTCCGTCTTCTCCATCTGCTCGAGCATGCCTGAGACGTCCTGGGTCGTCTCAAGGATCTGGATGCTTAGGGTCAGGGACGCGATGCCGCCAATGGGAATACTCTGGTGGATGGTCAGGATGTTCGCGCCGTACTGCGCAACGAGCTTTAGCACGTCCGACAAGATGCCCGGCTTATCCTCCATCTGGAACAGGAGCGTCACCGTCGTTCCCTTGGCATTTTCATGAAATTCAAAAATGTCGTCCTTGTACTTATAAAACGAACTTCTGCTGATCCCTACGGCGTCCACGGCTTCCTGGATTGACGAAACCTTCTCGGATTCCACGAGGCGTTTTGCCTCGACCACCTTCAGGAGCACCTCCGGCACGGCCTTCTTCCGGACCACGTAATATCCTGCTTCACTTGCTGGCATGTTTTATCCTCCTGTGTTTCTGGGAAAGACAATTGTATGCTAACGAAAGATATTCTAACACGGCACCCTTAAAAACGCAAGAGGGGAAAAACCACAAAAAAACGAAGACCTCGCGAAAGGTCTTCGTGATTTTGACGAAAACGACTGAAATCCTTATTTGGAATGCTCCGCAACGTATTCCGAGTAGCTGCAGCCCGCATATTTCTTAAAGCAACGGCCGAAGTAATTGGGGTCCGGGATCCCTACGTCCGCGGACGCGATAAACATCTTCTTGCCCGCCTCGGCAAGGCGCATGGCCTTTTCCATGCGGCACTCCGTCAGATACTCGACAAAGTTCTTCCCCGTCTCCTGCTTAAACTTTCTGGACAAGTAGCTGGCGCTAAAGCCAAACTGCTCCGCCACGGACGCTAAGTTGATCTTGGAGTCCGTATAATTGGTCTCGATGAACTTTTGAATCTGCTCGATGGTGCCAACCTCAATCTCCTCCGCCGGCCTTGCATCCGCGTCCTCCGCCTCGCCCTTTTGAGCGTCAAGCCTACGCTTTACCTTCTCAAGGACCGCGGTGATCTCCGAGCGGACCATGGGCTTTAACATGTACTCGAACACGGGAAGGCTCACGCACTTCCTCGCATATTCAAACTGATCCAGCGCCGTCATGATAATGATGATCAGCTTGGGATAGCGCTGGGTTGCCACCTCCGTAAACTCAATGCCGTTCATAAAGGGCATCGAGATGTCAACAAACGCTATGTCCGGCTTCATGTCGTCAATCACGTTGATCGCCTCAATGCCGCTGGCCGCCTCGCCGACAACCTCCATGTCAAGGCTCTCCCAAGGGATCGAGCCACGCATGAGCTTGCGCGCAGACTGTTCATCATCTATGATCATTACTCTGTACATTTTCACTTACCTTCTCTTTTGGTTTCTTTTTTTTCGCGTGCGGGAAGATGAATTCGATCTCCGTGAATTCCCCCTCGTCGCTTCGTATGCGGACCACGTCGTCCTCATCACAGAAGCATCGGATCCTTTCAATGGTCCCCCAAAGACCAAAGCTCTCCGATTGCTCCACGCTCTTTTCGCCGCCCCTCGTCTGGTCCTTACTCAGGATTTCGTCGATCTTTTCCTGCGACATGCCGACGCCGGTATCGCGAACGATCACGTGCAGCACGCCCCCCTCCATAAAGCTGGTGATCTTGATCGTTCCAGCCTCGCCCTTTAGGCGGATGCCGTGGTAAATACTGTTCTCGATCAGGGGCTGCAGGATGAGCTTGGGTACAATGCAATCCTCCGTGTCGGGCGCGATGTCATACTCATCTTCCAAAATATCGCCGTAGCGGAGCTTTTGGAGGGACAAGTAATCCTTTACGATCATGATCTCCCTGCGAAGGCTCACTTCCCTGTCACCCTTGCTCAGGAAGTTTCGATAAAAGCTGCCCAGCGTCTCCAGCGCGTCATGCACCTTCTCCGCCCCCGCGTCCATGGCAAGGAACCCGATGGTCTCCAATGAGTTATACAAAAAGTGCGGCTTGATCTGCTCATGTAATACGCGCATTTCCGCGTTTTGCAGTACCTTTTCCTTCTCAAACAGGCGCTTGATCAGGTCGTTTACGTGCTCGATCATGTTGTTGTACTCTTCCTCCAACATGCCAAGCTCGTTGGGCGGCAAGCCCGCTTCGATCTTTTCTAGCTTTCCTTCCTGGCGGTTTTGCTCCATCGCGTCCGTCAGACGGAAGATCGGGCCCGTGATGTGTCTGGAAATAAAGGTACCGGCTACGATGATGGAGATGAGGAAGATGCCAAACAAAATGCCGAGCACGTAGATCGTTGCCATGGGCATGACGGGGATCGACGGTGCTGAGGCGAACAAAACAACAATAGGAA
The DNA here is from genome assembly GCA_017400965.1 of Lachnospiraceae bacterium. GTDB lineage: Bacteria > Bacillota > Clostridia > Lachnospirales > Lachnospiraceae > Acetatifactor. The sequence goes on along the minus strand of JAFPRF010000010.1, from coordinate 2,772 downwards.
CCTCGTTGACCTCACGGCCCGAGAGAAGCATTCGTTCCTCCCCCTTACCGACCATCTGGTGAACCACCTCAGTTGAGCAGAAATCCTCGCTAAAATACTTGATCAGTTTCTCATCGCCCGCTAAGTACGTGCCGTCAACGCCTATAAGACAAATGCTCTCGCCGCTGGGATTTGCCTGCAGCACGCGCTCCAACAATTTACTGGAAAGGTTCATCAGCATGATGCCCGTGCGCTTCTGGCGAAGCAGGTCATACATTGCACGGGAGATGGTGATCAAAGGACTCCCGTTGGTACGCTTCAGCGCCTGGTTGCCGTTGATCGACACGGTAATGCTACCCTTGCCGGCGAGAATCGGCTCCCTCCATTCATCGTCACGTATCAGTTCGAGATCCACCTGATAGGCCTGCGCGTTCGTCGCTAAGTTGGAGGAAAGATACTGGTAGTCCTCACGGAACACGAAGATGGAATCCACGCTCTCGGTAATGTTCATGGTACGCAGAATGCTGTATCTGGCCGTGTTGATCATGCCGATGGTCACGTCGTCGGACTCCGCGCGCAGAAACTGTGCCAATGGATCATCCATCAGAAAGAGTTTTGAGAGTTCGCGGTAGCGGTCGATCTCGCCGTAAATACTATTTGCGACGCCGTTTAGGACGCCTTCCGATTCGCGGAGGGCATAGTCCATGCGCTCTCTTCTCGTCACGACAAAGACGGAGATGATCACGGAAAGAACGAGAACAAAAACAATGCCTGCAATGACTCTTCTGAGGCTTGACGACAATGATTTCCTTGTCTTTTTTTTCTTTTCCTTTGCCATGCGATAGCTCCCCGAAATCAATTGTAACAATTTAATATATTTTATCACTTTTTTCTCTTTCTGGCAAATAAAAGTAATTATTCAGACCCCCTTCGCAAAATGTCAAAAAACGACATTTTGCTCATGTGGTTTCTCGCCATATGCGAAAAAAATGGCTTTCATGCAAGCATGAGCCATTTTTTTCACGCATGGCTCTGAATAATTACAAATAAAAAGAGCGGCTCCTTGCGAAGCCACTCTTGTAAAATAACCTTCTCTTTTTCGAAATGAATTAACCCTTTACTGCACCTGCGATGAAGCTCTCCTGAATGGATTTGCTCATGAATACGTAAACCAGCAGCGTAGGGAACGTTGCGATAACCAATGCAGCACCGATCGGACCCCAATCCGTCGTGTGCTGTCCAGACAGTGCCTGAATACCAACAGGCAGCGTCTTGAATTGCTTTTTACTGATAAAGGACTGTGCGAACATCAGCTCGTTCCAGCACTGCAGGAAGGTGTAAATGCTGATGGTTGCGAGTGCGGGCTTCATCAAGGGAACGATGATCTTGATGAAGGTCTGCCAAAGCGTACATCCGTCAATGTAAGCCGCCTCGTCGAGGTCCTTCGGAATGTCATTCATGAATCCGGTACAGATCAGGATCGCCATTGCCAGCGAGAACGCCGAATAAGGAATGATCATAGCCCAGTAGGAGTTAACCATCTTCAGCTTACTCAAGGTAATGAAGATCGGAACGATGGACGAATGGATGGGGATCGTGATACCCAACATGAAGAATGCGTTCATCGTCTTGCTGCCCTTCCAGATGATTCTTGTCAGCGCGTAGGTTGCCATCATGGCTGCCACAAGACAGATCGCGATGGAGGAAACCGTTACGATCACGCTGTTTAAGAAATACAGGGGCATGTTACCGGTGGTCATGGCCGTCTGGTAGTTGCTCCAGAGCCAATCCTTGGGAAGACCCATAACGTTGGTACCGTAAACTTCTTCGTTTGATTTTAATGAGAACGTGAACATCCAGTACACAGGGAAGAGATCGATCAGCGCCCACAGCACGAGTCCAATGTAGATCAGCACGCGCAGGACCTTATTGGTCTTTTGAACCTGGTACTGATCCAAATTAAAGTTTTTTGTTGACTGCATGTTTCTTGCCATTTTCTCTCTCCTTAAATGCCGCACTGATGAGGATTGCAAACGCGAAGCAAAGCGCTATCATCAGTACTGCTATCGTACTACCCATGCCATAACGGTTTCTCTCGAACAGCATGCTGATCATCAAGGTACTGGGCACTTCCGTTGCGTGGTAAGGACCACCCTTGGTCAACACGTAGATCAGGTCGAAGGATTTCAGGGAACCGGTTACGGCAAAGATCACGCTTACTTTCAAAATCGGTTTGATGCTGGGAATGACTACGTACCAGTCTACCTGGCCGTCAGTCGCGCCGTCGAGCTTTGCAGCCTCGCGCAGCTCAGGGGATACGCTTCGAACGCCCGCATACATCAGCAGCATGTGGTAACCAACGTACTGCCACAGCGTGGGAACGAATACGCACCAAAGCGCGGATGCTTCATTACCGAGCCAGCCGCCCAGAGGCATCTTATCGCCCAGGCCAATGATCTGCAGCACCGCATTTAAGATACCGTAGTCGGGGTTGTAGATCTTTCTCCAGAGCTGACCGATAACCACGGTGGAGATCAGCACCGGCATGAAGTAGATGGAAAGGAAGCCTCTCTCACCCTTGATGCCCTTACCAAGCATCAGAGCCAGGCCGAGGGATAAGGGGAGCTGAAGGAATACGGACAGCGCAGCCAGAAGCATGGCGTTGCCGAGGGCTCTCCAAATATTGATGGAACCGCTGGTGAAGAGCTCTGCATAGTTGCCAAGGAATACAAAATCTGCACCCTTCAGGCTGATGCTCTTCATGTCAAAGAAGCTGTAAAAGACTGACATGAT
>JAFPRF010000095.1 GCA_017400965.1 Lachnospiraceae bacterium | reverse complement strand
GGGGAGCATGTACCTGACCCTGGCGGAGGGTGGGCGCGTAAGGCGCCTGGCTTTCTCCTGGATCTATGGGCAGATGACGCTCTGGGCGGCCTTTTTGCTGCTTGGCATCCCCATGATCCTCATGGAGAAAAACTACGCCCAAGTGCGCACGGCTTATGCGGTCCTTAGCGGCGTACTGTGCCTTATTGGTGCGGTCGTAACGGCCCTGCGACTAACCCGCAAAAAGGGAGAGGGTAAGGCGGAGCGGGGAGCGGCCTTAAGCAAAGCGGCAAAGCTTCTTTGGATTGCCTTTGCAGTGCTTTTCCTTGTGCAGATCGTATGCGCGCTGTTTCTTGCCTACAATGACGGCGACGATTCCTATTACGTGGCGATCACGACCTATTGTCAGGGCGAAAAGCCCCTGTACCGGACCATTCCCTACACAGGCTACTCGACGGAGCTTAGCGTCCGTCATGCCCTTGCGCCCTTCCCGGTTTGGGTGGCGCTCCTTGCGGAGAGCTCCGGTCTTGGCGGTGCAGCGGCATCCCACCTGATCATGCCGGTGTTTGTGCTTTCCCTGGCCTACGCATTGTTTTATCTGATCGGTACCAAGCTTTTTGGGGCGAAAGAAAACGCGAAGGACTGGCAGGTGCCGCTCTTCCTATGCTTTGCGGCGCTTTTGGTGCTCTTTGGCGGGTATTCTTTGTATTCGCCGGAGAACTTCCTTCTTGTTCGCGCGCAGCAGGGAAAGGCCGTGTTTGCCAGCGTCGTGATCCCCTCGCTCCTTTACCTACTGATGCTCCTTTTGGAGCGCTTGGAGCGCGGTGAAAAGCAGTCAAAGCTAATTTGGCTCCTCGTTGTCTTTGCCATGACCAGCGGGTGCCTATGCACCTCCCTCGGCGGATTTATGCTTTGCGTTTTACTTGGTCTGACGACGCTCTGCGCCGCCATTTTGTATCGCAAGTGGAAGGTGCTTATCGGTGCGTTTTTCGGAGTGCTCATACCGGTGGCCGTGGCCGTTTTGTACGTGGGCTGGCCGTAGGCCATTTGCTTCAAAGAATCTGATCGGAAAGGAGAAGGACCATGGGTGCCTTGGGACTCTTTCGTGAATACATGGGCGTTGGACTGATACTCATCTGGTATCTCATCGTCCTTTTGTACCTGTTTTGGAAGGAAAAGCGCCGGGAGCGAAGACTGTTATTCCTCTACGTTCCGTTTTTGATCCTCCTGATCTTCTTTAACCCCTTGGTATATCGCATATTTGACAAGCTCCTCGGGGAGGAGATCTTTTACCGCATGCTGTGGCTCCTGCCCGTGACGGTGACGATCGCTTACGGAACGGTGAAAATCTGCGGATCTCTTTCTGGAAAGCGTCAGATTGCCTTTGGGATCACCGCGGCGCTGCTCATTGGGATTTCCGGAAAGCTCGTGTATACCAATTCCGGCTTTACCGTGGCAGAAAACATTCACCACGTGCCGCAGGAGGTGGTCACGATCTGTGACATGATCGAGGTGCCCGGCATCGAAGTCATGGCGGTCTTTCCGCTGGAAATGCTGCATTACGTGCGACAGTACAGCGAGGCGATCTGCATGCCCTACGGCAGAGAGGTTCTTGTCAACGAGTACAGTGAGCTCGAGTACGTGCTGCACTATGAAGAGGTGGACGTATCGCGGCTTGCCAGTCTTTCCAAGGAACAAAAGTGCCACTACGTGATCCTCGGCAAAGAGAAAAAATTGATCGGCGGGAGGATGGAAGATTTCGGATACGAGCTGATCGGAGACGTGGGAAATTACTTGGTTTATCGCGACAATACGAGCGATTTTTATGGCGTGACAAAATAAAAACGGGAGGTAAGGTTTTATCCTTGCCTCCCATTTTATTTGGGTTATTTTTGATCGAACTGCGTCAGCGCTTCGACGAAACGGTTAGCGACGAGCTCGCGTCCTTTTTGGCTTAAATGTACGTGGTCCGTCAGGCATCCCTCCACCTCGTCCTCGTTAAAGGTACCGTAGAGATTGTCAAGGAAGCTTGCGTTCTCCGCCGTTGCCGCCGTACACTCTGCGATGACGTAATCGCTGAGCTTTCCGCCGCCGTAGTAAATCTTTTGGTCGCTGCTGACCAGTTTGCCGTTGTCGTCCAAACCATAGGCATAGGTGGGCGAGAGTACGATAATGCGCACCTTCGGGAAGAACTGGCGCAGGAGCTGCAAGCCTGCCTGCAGGTTACCGGTATAGCTCAAAATGTCATATTCATCATCGGGATTAGTGATCATGCTGCCTGCGTGATAATCCGCGGCGTCGTACATGATCGCGATGGTGTCCACGGTGTTCATGTCAATGGTCTCAAGAAGTTTACGGAGCTCCTTGGTCTCAGGAAGGATCGTCGTTCCAGGCTCGGACTCAAGCCAGTCGAAGTAGTCCAGATCCTTACCCATGCAAAGGTAGAGGCAAAGCCAATAGAAATTGTAAACGTCGAGGCCGGACTCCGTGTGTTTTAGGGATTCGCTCTGGGCTGCCAGGTAGCTACCGGCAACGGAGGCGTTGTAGACCTTGGCGCCAGCCTTTTTCGCGATCATGTTTACAAGGCCGTCCTCGCTGTCCCTGTCATCCGCGAAGGGATCATTTCCAAAGAACAGGATCGTGTGCGGACTCTTGTTTGCGATGATGTTTCCAGCTTCATCGGTCAGGGGGTAGATGACGTCGAAGGTGTCCTTACCGTCCGTGTAGATGCCTCTTTCGTTAATGTAATTCTCGTCAATCTTGTTGCCCCAATGGGTGAGGCGGAAGAGGACATAGGCCAAAATTGCCAAGCCTATCACGAGGAGAATAAAATGGGGACTCAGTAAAAAGCGTTGCCACTTGGGCCTTTCTTTCTTTTCGTTTTGCGTCGTCACGAGATAACCTCTTTTCTGAATGATGGCTTTATTCTACAATGAACGCCGCGGAAAGTCTACTGATCTAAGAAAAGTTTAAGAATTTAAGAAATTCTGAAGAAATCGGCAATTGACTTGAACAGTTTTGGGGACAATGGTATAATGGTGCATGATTTAATAGGATACTGTACAATAGCATAAGTATGGATACCGATGAATTCTGAGAAAAGAAGGGAATCAAACGATATGAAATGGAACGTAGGCCATGGCAAAAAGCCGCAGGACCGGTGGCCTGCCGGCAATCAGAATGGCTATGATTGGGATGATGAAGGCATCGACGATTTCACCTATGAAACCGTGGAAGATACGGGTGATTTCGACGGCGATCCTGAATATATGGATCTTGGAGAGGAATACGCGGGTACGCCGCATTACGGCGCCGGCGAGGAATATGCGCAGGACGAGGAATACGTGGCGGATCAGGACTACAATACCGGCAGCCTTAACTACGCTTTTGACCCCGCATATGACTTAAACAACGATTTTCTCGCTGGGGATGCCAACTCCAACCATACTTCCGGCGAATATGACGGGTATGATGAGAATGGTTACGTGCAGGGCGAAGAGGAATACGCTCCCCTGCCAAGCTATGAAGAGACCGAATACGTGCGCGAGAGCGAAGGGTATGAGGAGTATGATCGGAACGGTTATGCCTCAGAATCCTATGAAGAAGGTTACGAAGAGGGCTATGACGCCAATTCGTATGATGAAGGCTACGCGCAAGACGGTTATGAGCAAGATGGTTATGATCAAAACTATGACCAGGGCTACGTAGACAAAGACATTATCGAAGAGATGGCCATGCAGGGCGGCGCCACCACCACCTGGAACAGACAGGAGGTGCGTCGCGAGGCAACCCGACGCGAGAATACCGCAGGCCGTGGACAGGTTTATTCCTGGGAGGATCGCCAGACTGGCGGTTCCGTATACAAGCAGGCAGAGCCCGAACCCGAATATGACGAGGTAGAGGAAGCAGGCGACGAGAACGAATTCCAGGGCGAGATCACTTACATTGATGATTACAATGACAGAAAGCCCCAGCCTTCCTACGCGAGAGCGCAGAGGGCAAAACGCGTGGAGGAAGAGCGCGGCGGCTTTGGCGCCATGGACGGCATTATCGCCGCAGTCGGCATCATCGCCATTGTTGGCCTCCTTGGCTTTATCATGTGGTTTGTATCGACGCATAAGACGCCTGAGGATCCCCATCTGCAGTTTGCAAACGTGGGCCAAAAGCTCCAGACCATTGAGCTGATCGGTGGCAAGGGTATCATGGCAGTTGCCAACGCGGAGATCGCGAGACTGACGCCCGTGGTGGATGATCCCATTGATGATCCGGATCAAGGCCAGCAGCAACAGGGTGGCTATGACGAGAAGGATTACACGAATACCATCGCAGTGGCCATGAGCCTGACCTCCGTGCAAAAAGACTTAAAGATCAAGTTTTCGAACCGCGAGACCAGTAAGCTGGTGGGCAACGTTCGATTTGTGGCATTGGTTACCAAGCCTGACGGCTCCGTGGAGGAGTGGGAAGACGATGACATGGACGGCATCATCTATGAAAAAGGAATTGACGCCGGTAAGTATTCCGTTTCTCTGAAGACCTTAACGGATGACAAGTACAATAACCTAATCCTTCCTGCGTCCGCGCAGACCGTGAACGTAAAGAAGAACATCGAGTATACCAAGGTTGACGTATCCGGCGAGGGCAAGAAAGAGTCCGAGATCAACGTAAACCAAGAGGATACCAAGAAGAACGAGACTACCGTGGAGGGAGCACTCACGGACACCGTTACCTGGGTGGCAAGCTCCATGACCGGAAATACCTACACGGAAGTACTGAAGAGCAGCATTCCTGATCCTTTGACCGTACCCATTACGGTGGCAAAGGCGTTCCTTAGAACCGCTGCACCGGGTGAAGGCTCTGGAAATAATGAAGAATCGACACTGTATACCATTAGCTTTGCACCTGGTGAAGGAAGTGGCACCATGAACAGCATTCAAGTGCCAGCAGGTGGGTATACGCTTCCCGCTACATGTACCTTCACCGCGCCAGAAGGCAAGGAATTTGCTGGATGGATAGGGGGATCTACCATAGAAGTAAGTGGCGACATGACTGTTACTGCGGATTGGAAAGCTAAGCCAGTAGCGAAGTGCACCATCAGTTTTGCAAAAGGTAATGAGGCGGCTGGCGGCTCCATGGACTCTGTTCAAGTGGACGCTGGTACTTCATACCCCTTACCTGCATGTGGATTCACTGCCCCTGAAGGCATGGAGTTTGATGGCTGGGAGCAGGGAGCAGTTGGAACGCCAATTTCCATTACTGGGGATACCACCTTTACTGCTAAATGGAAGCAGAAGGCAGCCACGAGCTTTAAGGTTACCTTCGCGGCAGGCGAAGGCGGATCCGGTTCCATGGCAGAAACTACGACAACTGGCAGCTATATCCTTCCTGCATGTACCTTCACAGCCCCTGAGGGTAAGGTATTTGACAAGTGGGACAAGGGCGAAGCTGGCGCGACCATCACCGTAAGTAGCGACATTACCCTGACTGCACAGTGGAAGGATAAGACGACGAGCTTTAAGGTTACCTTCGCCAAGGGCGATGACGCAGCGACTGGAACCATGGACGCCGTGACCGTACAGACCGCAGAGTACACGCTTCCCGCATGTACCTTTACCGCACCTATCGGTAAGATCTTTGATAAGTGGGACAAGGGCGAGGCAGGCACGAAGATCACCCTGACTGCTGATACCACCCTGACTGCGCAGTGGAAGGCCTCCAACGTGGCTCCGCTGACGATCAAGTTAAATGACAAGACTGATGACCTGAAGGTTGCCCTGAAGATCAGTAAGTATTCTGATGGCTCCACGAAGAACCAGGCATCCACCGTCACCGTGAAGGTGGAAGGCACGACCAAGAATACGACCTGGCAGGCAATTTCCGGTGACAGCAATATCGTGAAGGCAGCAGCCGACACGAGCGATCCCAGCAAGCTTATCCTCACGGCCGTAGCAAAGGGTACCGTAAAGGTACGCGTGGTTGCAGATTATGCCGATGCAGCTGACAAGCTCCCTGACGGAAAGAGCCAGGTAGTGAAAGAGATCGAGGTTACCGTATCCGAGAAGGAAGCACTGTCCCTGACCTTAGAGAAGACCGAGATCCTTTGCAACAGCGACAATCCCAACTCCATTCCGACGCTGGAAGTGACCATTAAGAACAGTAACGAAAAGCCTGAGGATCTGACCGAATCGAAGATGACTGGCTTCACCGTACAGTCCTCCGATGCCACCATCGCTAACGTGACCAAGAAAGAATTTGGCACCGCAAGCGCAGACGGCACCATTAAGATCAAGTTGACGATCACCCTCGCTTCCCTGCTGGAGAAGAAGAGCGTGGTTCTCACCGTAAACTATCAGGAAGCTGGCTTTGATCCCGTGAGCGCAAAGTGCACGCTGATCATCAAGCCTCATCCCAAGAACGATAAGGTAACGCTCCTGAAGGATAAGGACGGCAACCAACTGTACGTTCAGAAGGACAACAAGGAATACCGCGAGGCAGTTTACGCAGACTACTACGTAGACGGTACGAAGTTCTTCATCCAGGGCGGCATCAAGTATACCGGCTGGCAGACGCTGAACGGTAAGGTATACTTCTTCGATGCACAGGGCAAGGCCGTAACCGGCGAGCAGATCATCCAGGGCGCGAAGTACACCTTTGGTGCGGACGGGGCGCTGATCAGCGGTGGCATCCTTGGCATTGACGTATCCAAGTGGAACTCCACGATCGACTGGAAGGCCGTAAAGAACTCCGGCGTATCCTTCGTCATCATCCGCGTGGGTTACCGTGGATCCACCAAGGGCCAGCTCATTGAAGACCCGAAGTTCACGACGAACATCAAGGGCGCGATCAACGCAGGCCTGAAGGTAGGCGTATACTTCTTCACCCAGGCAGTTGACGAGGTAGAGGCTGTTTACGAGGCTTCCTACGTGATTGAAAAGATTAAGAATTACAAGATTTCCTACCCTGTCTTCCTGGACGTTGAGGCCAGCGGCGGCAGAGGAGATAAGATCAGCGCAGACACGAGAACCAAGGTCTGCAAGGCATTCTGCCAGACGATCCAGAACGCCGGCTACACCGCAGGTGTTTACGCAAATAAGACCTGGCTCTCCGAGAAGATGGATGCGAGCCAGCTCAGCTCCTACAAGATCTGGCTTGCGCAGTATGCTGCAACGCCGACCTACGACGGCAAGTATGACATTTGGCAGTATAAGTCCACTGGTACCGTCAGTGGCATCAGCGGCAACGTGGACCTGAACCTTTCCTACATGGGTTACTAATCTGCCGCACAAAGAACGAACTTTGGAGGAATGAAATGAAAGGCATTATTCTCGCCGGAGGCTCCGGCACCAGACTCTATCCGTTAACCAAGGCCATCTCGAAGCAGATCATGCCGGTGTATGACAAGCCCATGATCTACTATCCCCTGTCCACGCTG
>JAFPRF010000009.1 GCA_017400965.1 Lachnospiraceae bacterium | reverse complement strand
GTTGATGCTCACCATGATAAGGTGGTAAACCTGATATACGAAGAACAGAAGCATCGGAACGACGATCACGAGAAGGAATCCGGTGCTGGACGAAAGGAAGTTCATCAGCTTTCCTACGCCAGCCATGCGGAACACGTACTTACCAACGATGTCGCCGTCAGAGATGATGTGAGTATCGGCAATGGCGTTGTTATCACCCTTTGTGGTGTAATTACGGATGCCGTTATTCTCAGCGATGGACTCAATTCGGTGGGTATTGAGCGCATACTCGTTATTGATGATCGTATGGAAGGTGATGATGTCGCCAACTTTAAGTTTCTTGACGTCAGTCGCCTTGATCACGATCAGGTCGCCTTCGTTAAAGGTGGGCGCCATGGACTGGGATTGTACGGTCAGCGGCGTAAAGCCTGCCACTCTCGATACGCTCTTGTTGTCCTTGGTAGCCAGCGTTGTAAAGGTGAAAAGCGCCATGATCAAAATGATCGCCCACAGTGCCACGCTGAGTAAGATTTCTGCTGCCTTTTTTACTGTTTTCATTTTTTGCCGTCTCCCTCATGTATTCTATCTGGAACCATCTAGTAACTTATGCTCGCCGTCCGTTCCTACAAATCGAAGGCTGATGCTATAATCGGCTTTTCGGAGCTTATCCGTACACATCGGATCCGTTCCTTCCAGCCAAACCCGTACGATCACGGGCTTATTCACTTCTTTCGATAGCCAAAACAGTTGATTGTTGGCATTCAGAACCATCTTGTCTTCACCGTTTAAGCCAAAGGTTGTCACGTTTCCTTCCGTCTTTGCGTCGTCCCCGAGTCCCGGGTCGTAGACGTAGGTCTTTCCATCCGCCGTGAAGCTGATGCGCATCGCAGGCGGAAGGGCCGGGTTCGAGGAATGCACTGCCGTGCCGTCTTCATTGCTCTTGCCGGTCTTTTCATCCTTCGTGGAGGCGCTGGTCAGGTGCAATAACATGTCCTGCGTCGCCATGAAGTGAAGGGTAAATTCGAGGTACGCGCCGCTCGTTGATTCCTTGACCGTACCGTCCTCCAAGGTGAAGGTCTGGTAATCCGTTGTTGTCACGGGCTCGAGCGGTACCGACAACATGTCAAACCCCTTGTCCGTCTTGATCCTTCGCGCGATCTCGAGGAAGGTTAAGGTCTTCACGTAATCCTCGTATTTCTCATGGGGGTCCAGGTCAAACCGAAGGTTCGTACCTGACGTGACGTCTAGGCCCATGCTGTAAACCTTCGTGAAGTCCGCGATGGTAAACCATGCAACGGATGCCGCCACGATGCTAACCAAAGCGATCAGCGCTAAGAGAATGGATAGGTATAATCTCTTTGCCTCTGGGCTTTTTTCTTTCTTTTCCCGTTTCTTCTTAATCTCCGCCATTAATTCGCCCCCTCTACCAAAATGCCATAGAAGGCAAGGTGCAGATTCAAAGAATCCAGTCTCGCCACTTCCGAACAATCCGGATCGCAGCCCTCCAAGTAAAAGTATACGTCAACCGTGTAAATCTGGTTTAAGTTCATGTATAGCAGCGGCGTTGCCGAGGCATTTCCCGCGAGTCCGTCGTCGCCCACCATGTGGTACGCGATGGGTACGCTGGGGTCCGTCGCGATGGTCATCGGATCGGTGGAGCCGTTGATGACCTGTCCCGCCTGAACCGTCGTTCCGTTTAGGACGGCGTTCATGGTCTGCTGGCCAGAAGGGTTACTATTCTCGCTCAGGCGCATGATCTGCGCGTTGCCGTTGTCAAAGATGAGGCCCAGTCTTGCGGCGTTCGCAATGTAGCCTTTCGTATCGGTTACGAGGCTGCCGCCTGCTGCCTGTGAACTGTCTAAGTAAAGTGCAAGTCTCGCGTTTTCCGCATGTCCTACGGAGTTTGCCCGAAGGTAGATGCGTCCGTGATAGTAATAGCGCTCGCCCGCGATCTTTTCGAAGTAGGTGGCCTTGCCGTCCACCATGCCGGGGCTTGTTACAAAGGTTCGAAGGTCCGCAGTCGATACCGGCATCAACAGTTCGGAGCTCGATTGATTGATCTGTACCAGCGGAGCTTCCTTTCCGAAGTCCGCGCCGCCGTTGGAGCTGATTTGTAGTTCAACCTGGTCCGTTCCCGTTCGGCCGCTGACCTTATCCGTCGTTACGATACTGTTCGAGGAGAACCATGCGAACGTCGCCGCCGTAAACATCGCGAACATCGCCATCGTCGTCAGCGCCCAAAAGGCCGTTTTTGCGATCTTGGCAAAGCCAAATTTATGTTCGCAGTCGCCTTCCTGCTGCTTCGCCGCTTCTGCTTTTGCTGCCGCTTCTGCTTCCGCTTTGGCTTTTGCTACCGCCGCTTCCGCTTCCGCAACTGCCTTCTCCGCAGCCAGACGTAAAGCTTCTTGATCTGTCATTGGTTCTGACATGGCGTCTCCTCCTTTCCCAGTTTTTCGTGTTACCTGCTAGGTTAGTCTCTTGTTACGCCTGCAAATGAAAGCCTGATCCCTGCTTCCTTTTCCTGTACTGCATTGATGCAGTTTTCATCGCATCCCTCGAGATAGAGCCAATACTCCACGATCGCGATCTCGTCTGCATTGATGGTTCCCAGGGACAATCTTCCAGATCTTGGGAGCCTCTGCGAATCAATGACTGCAAAGCACTCGCTGATGGGAATTGCGGGGTCTGCCACGTAATTCGGGCTTCCGTCCGTATTGACCGAACCTACTACAACGCTCGTCTGCGCCGTTGTCGTTATAGCGGTCGCTCCAGAGACGTCTCCCATGTCATTTAGGGAGAAGACGTGCTCCGTAGTACCGGACACTGTCGTAAATTTCATGCCGAGTCGGAGCGATGCAAGCATCTGAGGGTCATTGCCAAAGTCCATGCCGTTTTTGTTGAAATAAACCTG
>JAFPRF010000094.1 GCA_017400965.1 Lachnospiraceae bacterium | reverse complement strand
TCAGTACATGCAGAATATTTCGGCTCCAACTACCGAGTCCAAAACAATCCACGACATGTATGAATCCGCTGGCGTGTTGGATGCGGCTTTTGTATTCCGCATTCCCGTGTACCAAAACATGCCGGCGCAGGCTTGTCAGTTGCCTACATCATCGACAAACGTGGTATTGGAGATTGATTATGATATAACCGATCCCTACCGCTATACGGGAAAAACCGTGATGATTGATGGAGAAGCCTATACGGCAGAGACCTATGAGTATATTTCGGCAAAGAAGAAGCGCCTGATCGTTACAGTGCCAGATGGTACCGCACAGACGGCGATGATTGAAATTCGTGATGCTTCGGGCAATCTCATGAGAGGAGATTACTGGACCTTGGAATATAAAGATACCTATTATGTTGCAACCAAGGTGGATACCAAGCCTACGATCGAGACCTTTACGATCACCTTTGACGCGGGCGGCGGCACGGGGACCATGGCGAGCGTTACGAAGCTGAAAAACAAGAAGTACGTGCTGCCGGAGTGCACCTTTACGGCGCCGGAGGGCTGTGAGTTCCAAACCTGGAACTACGGTAAGCCCGGGGATGAGGTCACCGTAACCGAGAACATGCAGGTGCAGGCCATGTGGCAAAGAAACGGCTTCAACATCGTCACCATGGCGATCCCCGAGATTGGCGGAACGACAAAGGTGACGACTTACGCGGGCGTACAGAATCTAGTCACGCTGAAGGCAACGCCAAGCGAGGGTTATCGGTTCCTCTATTGGCAGAAGGGAAATGAGATCATCTCCACTTACGCGACGCATTCCTTCCATCTCGAGGCAGACACCGAGGTCATCGCAATCTTCGAAAAAGAGATCGATCCGATGGAGGAGGTGCTAAGTCACGTGGAGCATTTGGATGACGGGCGCGTGAACCTGGAATTTTACGTAACGATGCCGACGGCGCTTGCAAATGGCGAGGATTACGCCATGATGGCCCTTGGTGAAAACAGCCGGACGCAAAAGCTATCCGAGGCGGACGTCACGAGCCAGGGCGAGAATTCGACCTACCGCTTTACGCTTCCCATTGCCGAGGAGGAGATCTTCGACGGCCCGTTCTTTAAGCTTTATGATCCCAGCGGAACGCAGATCCATCTGCGAACGCCGGAGGGCGCAGATCCCGTGCGCAGCGGCTATGCCTACCCGACGATCTACTATTTGGAGGTCGTCACGCAATAAACCTTAGGAAATTTGCAATTAACCAAAATAAATGGTATAATAAATAAGTTTCGGCATACGAAACAAGGGAGAACAACATGGAAGAATTAGCAATCTTTGGGGGAAAGCCCGTACGCGAAAAAAAGATTTTTTATGGACGCCAATGCATTGAGCAGGATGACGTGGATGCCGTTGTGGCAACCCTGACGGGGGACCTCATCACCTGCGGACCGAAGGTACAGGCAGCAGAGAAGCTCCTGTGCGAGGTGACTGGTGCGAAATATGCAGTGCTGGTGAGCAATGGAACTGCAGCGCTCCATTTGGCAGCCATGGCAGCAGGCTTTGGCCCGGGCGATGAAGTGATCGTCAGCTCCATCACCTTCGCGGCATCTGCCAACTGCATTCGTTACTGCGGCGCAACGCCCGTATTTGCAGACATTGAAGACGATACCTACAACATTGATCCCGAGAGCATCAAGAGGCTCATTACGCCGAGAACCAAGGGCATTGTGGCCGTGGATTTCACGGGTCAGGCCGTAAAGCTCGACGAGATCCGGAAGATCTGTAAGGATCATGGCCTGCTCCTCATCGAGGACGCGGCACATGCCATCGGCACGAAGTATAAGGGTCAGCCCGTGGGCTCCATCGCCGACATGACCTGCTTTAGCTTCCATCCCGTAAAGACCGTGACCTGCGGCGAGGGCGGCGCGATCACGACCAACAATGAAAGACTCTATCGCCATCTGATGCGCCTGCGCACCCATGGCATTACGAGAAACCAGTCAGAGATGGCGCATCCGACGGATGCCCTTTGGTATAATGAGCAGGTGGAGCTCGGCTTTAACTATCGCCTCACCGATTTCCAGGCGGCGCTCCTGATCAGCCAGCTTGGAAAGCTTTCCAGATTCTCCCAGAAGAGAAAGGAGATCGCGGCAAAGTACGATGCGGCCTTCTCGCAGATGCCGGAGCTTCAGGTGCAAAGGGAGATCCCGGAGAGCGATACGACAAGGCACCTTTACATCCTGCGCCTGAATCTGGATAAGTTAAACTGCGACCGCAGACAGTTCTTTGACGCGCTGTATGCGGAGAATACCTGTCCGCAGGTGCATTACCTGCCCGTATATTGGCACTCCTATTACGAGAAGCTCGGTTACGAGAAGGGTATTTGCATGAATGCAGAAGCCTTCTACATGTCTTCCATGAGCATCCCGCTGTACCCGACGCTGACGGATGAGGAGACAGACGACGTGATCCGTGCCGTAAAGAAGATCGTCGCATACTACAGAAAATAAGGCGGAGAAGACCATGACAGCAGAACAGATCAAGCAGAGCTACCGCGACGAGACCGCCGGGATTTACCTGCGCCCGATCACGGACGAGGATACGGACCTGATCGTCAAGTGGCGCAACAGCGACGCCGTGCGCAGCAGATTCATTTACCGGGAGCTCTTTACGCCGGAGGGTCACACGAAGTGGCTTCGCACCGTTGTGGACACTGGAAAGGCCATCCAGATGATCCTGTGCGACAGTGCAACGGACCAGCCTCTGGGAAGCGTCTTTGCGCGGGACGTAGATCATAAGCACAACAAGGCAGAATACGGCATTTTCATCGGCGAGGACAGCGCGCGGGGCAGAGGCGTTGGCACGGCCGCCGCAAAGCTCATGCTTCGGTATCTCTTTACGGAGGAGGGACTCCACCGCGTGTTCCTTCGGGTGCTCTCAGATAATATTGCAGCCATTCGAAGCTATGAAAAGGCCGGGTTTACGAGAGAGGCGTACCTGCGCGAGAGCGTGTACCTCGAAGGAGCGTACAAGGACGTGATCCTCATGGCGATCCTCGAAGAGGAATATAGAGAAAAGAATGCTGTGGAATAAAAGGAAAAGGCAATGAAAACAATCAGTTTTGTGATTCCCTGTTATCGCTCCGAAGCGACCATCGGCCACGTGGTGGCGGAGATCGACGGAAAGATGCAGGAGATGAATACTTATGAATACGAGATCATTTTGATCAATGACTGCTCGCCGGACCATACGCTGGACTCGCTCCGCAAGCTTTGTGCGGAAAAGAGCGAGGGCAATGGCGTGCGCAGGGCTATCAGCTTTGCAAAGAACTTCGGACAGCATTCCGCGCTTATGGCGGGACTTCGTGAGTCCTCAGGCGACATTGTGGTCTGCCTTGATGACGACGGCCAGACGCCGGCAGATGAAGTGGATAAGCTGATCGGAAAGATCGAAGAGGGATATGACGCAGTCTATGCGAAGTATGAGCACAAGCATCATTCCACGTTCCGAAACTTGGGGAGCAAGGTCAATGAATTGATGGCCAGAGTGATGTTAGAGAAGCCGAAGGAGCTCTTTGTATCGAGCTACTTTGCGGTTCGAAGATTTGTCGTGGAGGACATGATCAAGTACGAGAATTCCTATCCTTACGTGATCGGACTGGTGCTGCGCTCCACGAAGAGCATTACGAACGTTGTTGTCACACACCGTGACAGGGAGCAGGGAAGCAGCGGTTACACGCTGAAAAAGCTCCTGGGACTTTGGTTTAACGGCTTTACGGCCTTTTCCGTTAAGCCCCTTCGCATCGCGACCGCACTGGGCAGCCTTTGCGCGATGCTGGGCTTTGTCTACGGCATCTACACGGTGATCAAAAAACTGATCAATCCAGACGTGCCGCTGGGCTTTAGTTCCACCATGGCTGCCATCGTATTCTTCGGCGGCATGATCATGCTGATGCTTGGCATGATCGGCGAGTACGTGGGCAGAATCTACATCAGCCTGAACAACTCGCCGCAGTACGTGATTCGCGAGAAGATCAATCCTTCGGAAAAGGATCTTAACGCATAAGCTTTTCGATGTTGCGGATCAGTTCCTTCGCGATCTTGTAACGGCCGTACTCATTGGGATGGACCTCACCGTCAAGGAACTTTGCGACGCCCTGTAAGGGGAGCACGTCGGTGAAGTTATTCTGCACGGGGATGCCGTATTCCTCCCCAATGCGGACCAGCACTTCCACGTATTCATCGAGGGTGCCGCCTTCGCCCTGTACCGCAAAGCCCTGCTTGTGATCCGTCACGGCATTGGGCGCGATCAAAAGAAGCTTGGCATCGGGCCTGTTTGCCTGTAAGGTTTCGATGAGACTGCGCATGGCGCCTGCATAGGTTGTTACGTCTTTCGGGTCCGACCAGTTTTCCACGGGCGCTCCGACGAAATAATCGTTTAGGCCAAAGTGGAGAACGATGAGAAGGTCCCTGCCTGAGGAGTTTTCCTCATCGGAAAGGCGCCTGCTTAAGTTCTGACTGGCGTTTTCATTCTCCGCGAGAATGGAAGGATCCTTTGCCAGATAAGCGCCTATGATGGATCTTGCGTCGGAGACGCGTTTGCCGGTGGCAGCGGCGCCGCCCCATCCAATGTTGTATGTACGGGCGCCTGTAAAGTCAGCAACGAGCCCTGGAATGGAATCATGTCCCGTATAATTTCCGATCACGCTGTCGCCAAAGAAGATCACGTCGAGGTTCTTAAAGCTCGGGAAACGATAGCCGTTCTCATGCACGTCGCTCAGGAGCTTACTGAAGGTGTCAAAGAC
>JAFPRF010000093.1 GCA_017400965.1 Lachnospiraceae bacterium | reverse complement strand
GATCTTTCCGGTACTGGAATGCTGCCACATGAAATAATCGCCCGCGTAAGAGGTCGCTGAGGTATAATGCGCCAGCCATTCAGGGAGCTTACGGTCATTCTGCCAGATATTCTCATGGGAATTCTTACTGCCGTACAGGCAAACCTTATGACCTCTCGCCTGCAACTCATCCGCAAAGGCATAGAAGCACTCCGTGAGGTCTCGCAGGTTCATGCCGTACTGCTCGAAGTTGATGTAATCCTCCCAGTCATAGGCGATGGGGAAATCCAGCGTATTGTCTCCAAGAATGTCAAGCAGATAATCAACGCTCGCCTTGACCTCCTCGCGGCTGCTCTCCTCCGCGTGCCAGTAGATGCCTACCTTGAGACCTGCTGCCTTAGCGTTCGCTATGTTCGCCTTATAATAGCTGTCCGTGTAGTGTTCACCGTTGTCATACCCGCCGAGGCGAATGATGACGAACTCACAACCTGCTGCCTTTACCTTTTCAAAATCAATGTTACCCTGCCACTTTGACACGTCGATTCCAAGGCTCGTGTCATCCGTCTTGTATTTCTTAATGAAATCCGAAAACTCATCCTTTTTACCGCCAGAGGATCCGCCGGAACCGCCGCCGGAGGTGGATTTCACAACCTTTACGTCAATGGTTTTCGAAGTGGAATGTCCCGCGTCGTCCGTAAGCGTGATCTTCACGGGATAGGTACCCGTTTTGGAAGTATCCACCGTTCCGGAAGTCTCGATCTTTACGTCCCTGTCAACGTCATCCGCATAGCCCACGTACTTGTGTATGTCAAAGGAGGTACCCACCTTAATGGACGCGGCTCGCACTGTCAGGAACACGGGCGCGTACTTATCCGTTCCGCTGTTACCAGCGCTGCTCTCAGAAGACTTTGCCTGCTCCGTCTGCTTCACTTCGGTCTCTTTGGTCTCAGGTTGACTGCTTTCCTGACTGCTGGAGCTTTCCTGTGTGCTCTCCTTCGTCTTTTCCTGCGTACTTTCCTGGGTGCTCTCTTTCGTCTTTTCTTCCGAGCTCTCCTTTGTGCTTTCCGAAGATGGTGCCTCGGAAGATGGCGCTTCAGAACTTTCTTGCGTTGCTTCCTGCGTCTCTTCCGTTGCAGCCGTCTCCTGCGTCTCTTCCGTCGTCGGCTGTTTGGAGGCCACCTCCTTCTTCTCCGAGCTCTCCTGCGCGATGGACTCCGCCGTAAACACGGGCTGCGATGTCTCCGCCTCGCTCTTTTTTTCCATGCCGATCATTTCCGGAAACAGAAAGCAAAGGCCCGCAAAGCATAGCGCCAGTGCCAGCATTCCCGCAATTGTTCCAAGTACGATCTTTGTACTGCTTTTCATGAAGTACTACCCCTCATTCCCCTAGTTGTCTTATTCTAATTCGTCACTTAATCTGCAGATCTCGTCGATCATGCCGCCGATCGTTTCGATCGTGCGAAGGAGCGGTGCGTCCGTCGTAATGTCAACGCCCGCCTGCGCCGCGAATTCCACGGGCGTCAGCGTTCCCCCCGCTGCCAAAACCTTCTTCCAATCCTCCACCGCGCTTGCGCCTTCCTTCTCGATGCGCTCCGCCACCTGCGTTGCGATGGTAAGGCCAGCGCTGTAGGTATAGGAGTAAAGCCCCATGTAATAGTGCGGCTGGCGCATCCAGGTCAGCTCCGCGCCTTCCGTAAGCTCTACGGCATCGCCCCAGAAGTTCTTTAGTACGCCGCCCATGATCTCGTTTAGCGTATCCGCCTGTACGCTTCCGCCCGCATCGATGATCTTGTAGACCTCGCGTTGGTACGCCGCCTCGAGAAGATGCGTTACGAAATTATGATAATAGGTGTTACCGATCATGTTGGAAAGCACCCATCTGCGAAATCTCTTGTCGTCGCTGGTTTTAAGGAGATAATGCGACATCAGGATCTCATTCATGGTGGAAGGCGCCTCTACGAAATAGGTCGACACGTTGGCGTCAAGCACGGACTGCGCCGCATTGCAAAGCCTGAAATGCCCTGCATGGCCCAGTTCATGCGCCAGCGTGAAGACGTCGGACATCTTCCCGTTCCAGTTAAGCAGTATGTAGGAATGATTGCCGTAAGGGCTGCAGCAAAAGCCGCCCGTGGACTTTCCAATGTTTCTCGCATAGTCCACCCAACGTCCCGCAAACGCCTCCTTCAGCATCTTACCGTACTCTTCACCCATGACGGAGAGGCCCTTTACGATGTAGTCCTCTGCCTCTTTATATGTCACGTCAGGCGCATATCCAGGATCCACGGGGAGCTTTAAGTCCGCGTAGGTCATCTTGTCCAAGTGATGGACCTTCTGCAGAAGCTTTGCGTACTTACGCATGCGCGGTGCCAGCTTTTCCATGATCAGGTCGATCTGTCGGTGATAGAGGTCCTGCGTCACGCGCTGGCCATGCAAAAGATAGTCATACACGTTCGAATAGTTCCGCAAATTCGCCATGGTCTTGTCCGCGCGTACATGTGCGTTATAAGCCGTTGCGGTCACATACAGATAGTCCCTGAGCTTCTTTGAGAAGGCCTCAAACGCCGCCCTTCTCACCTTCGTGTCAGGCTCATATTCATAAAGGTCCTCAAACAGGGAATATCCCAGCGGATACTCCTTGCCGTCCACCGTAAAGTTCGGGAACGTCATGTCGGCCAGCTTCACAATGCCGTAGATCTCATACGGTGTTTGGAACACCTGCCCGCAGGCTGCCAGCGCCTTCTCCGTCTCCACGGAGAGCATGTGCGGCAGAAAATCGATGATTCTCTTCAGGAAGTGCGCGCTGGACTTCTCCAGAGCCGCAGCCTCCTCCAAAACCTCCTTGGGCTGTCTTGCGATCTCTACCTCGATAAAGGCCAGCTTTGAGCCAAACGCATCCAGCGCCATTCCGATCTTGCCCGCGAGCTCCTGGTTGTGCTGATCCTGAAAATCAACGCTGGTAGCCAATTCAGAATAATTGCCAACCAGCTCCGCGATCTTTACCACTTCCTGGTACTCCCGAAGGCACTGCGCGATCACGGGCGCCGCCTTCAGCTTCCCCTGATAGTTCTTTGCGATCTCTTCAGCGCCGTCAACCATCTTTTTCACGTCCGCCATCAGCGCCTCTTCCGTCTCATAAAGATCCTCTATCTTCCAAGTCTCCTCTACGGGGACTTTGCTTCGTTTACATAATTTCTCCATTTCTAGCTTTCTCCTTCTAGTCTATACGTTTACGTTAAAGTACCTAAAATCAGCGCATTTCTCCATTCTCTCCAGGTCATGCGCGTACATGCCAAAGTGCGCTCCCGTAAAGCCCCTGCAATACTCATCCGAGAGCATTTCGGTAGTATAGTCGCCGCCGACCTTCTGCCACTCGCCTTCACCAATGCGATAGAAGAATCTCGCGATGAAGCCGTTTTCGCAGACTTGTACGCGAAGGGCTATGCCTTCCCCTCTCGGTACGGGAATAGGCTGAATCTCATCAGACTCCTGCCCATTGTCGCACTTCCAAAGGCAGAGTACGGGGTCTCCATTATCATTCGCGGTTTTCCCAAGAATGAAGAAGTTTCTGGAATCATACATATAGCATATCCCGGCCATCTGCAGATAGCTCTCCGGTTCAAACTCCATATAGGTTTCCGCCAGGCAGCAATGATGCTTTTGGCGGACTGCCAATAGTGACACCCGATGGTTGGAGTTCATGTACTCCTGCCCGCGGATCCTTACGAATCCAGGTCTCGCCTTTACGTCTGCGAATTCCGCATAATCATTTCTAGGCGAAGAATATCGAACGGCTAGCTCATCGTCTTTGAAATCATCATGGAATCCGTTCTCTTCGTCATTCACGCCATGTTCGCTAAACGAAAGCTCCTCGGTCTCAACCTTAGCGAACCTGTCGCCAGCCTTCAGGCGCAGCCACCCGTCCTCGCACCAAACCATCTTTTGAATCGCGGTTTCACGTCCCAAAGGGCACCACTTCTTTGCGCCGCCCTCCTGAATCTCCGGTCTGGAGCAAAGGTGCACCATGTACCATTCCCCGTCTGGCGTGTCCACGATGTCCGCATGTCCGCACTTTTGCAGCTCCCACGGGTTATCGCGATCCGAAGTCAGTACCGGATTGTCCGGCATCGTTTCAAAGGGTCCCCAAACCGTCTTGGCGCGCGCCATTGTCACGCAGTGTTCATAACCGGTACCGCCCTCTGCCACGATCACGTAGTACCAATCGCCAACGTGGTACATGTGCGGCCCTTCCGTGCACCGAAGACCCGACCCTCCATAGACCAGTTTTCTCTCGCCGATAGGTGCAAAGGTTTCGGGATCCACTTCCTGTACCGTGATTCCCTTGAACTTAAAGAGCATGTTGACCAAATACTTTTTCCCGTCCGCGTCATGAAAGAGTGACGGGTCAAATCCAACGCTGTTAAGGTACGTCGGCTCCGACCATTCGCCGTTTTGAATGTCCCTGGTCGTCACGACAAAGTTATGCGTATTATAGAATCTGCCATTCTTGTTTTTTACGTCCGTATAGACAAGATAAAACTTCTCTCCGTCATAGCTAAGGCAAGGCGCCCAAATGCCGCAGGACGGCGGATTTCCCATCATGTCCAGCTGGCTCTTCCTGCGAAGCGGCGACTTTATCTGCTCCCAATGCTTTAAGTCCTTTGAATGAAACAGCCTGACGCCTGGCCACCACTCAAAAGTTGAAGTTGCTATGTAATAATCCTCCCCCGCGCGAACAATGCTCGGATCGGGGCAAAATCCTTTCAGGATCGGATTTTGTATCATATTGGTTTTCCTCCATTTCGTTCCATTTCGACTCGCTCCCAGTATCACTCATGCATCTCAAAGTTTTTGTCTTCCGCCATGAGTTCGATCATGCATTCCGCGATCTTTGGATCAAACTGCGTTCCCTCGTTCTTTTGAATCTCGCTTCGAACGGCGTCCTGCGTCAGATAGTGACGATAGCTGCGGTTACTTGTCATGGCATCGTAACTGTCTGCCACTGCAATGATCCTCGCGAAGAAGGGAATGTCCTCTCCGGCCTTTCCGTCTGGATACCCCTTCCCGTCATACCGTTCATGATGCCAGCGAGCGCCAATGGACAGGTCCGGCCGGCTCTTGATCTCGTCCAAAATACCGTATCCCACGCCCGGATGCGTCTTGATCACGGCATACTCTTCTTCCGTCAGCTTTGACTTACTGTTGATGATCTCGTTCGGCACGCCAATCTTACCAATGTCATGCAACAGCCCCATGTAATAAACGTTATCGCAATCCTCTTTGGACAGGCCCAGCTTCTCCGCCAACATTTTGGAATACTTTGCCACGCGAACGGAATGACCTCTGGTATACTCATCCTTGGCATCGATGGTGTGCGCCAGCGCTTCCATGACTTCCACGGAGAGGGTTTTTACTTCCTCCTTCGCTTTCACCGCCTCGTTGGTTTCATGAATGTTTCTGATGATCACGTAAAAGGCCCAAATAAAAAGGAAAATGATCATCGTAGAAAATAAAAATAGCATAAACAGAAGTAATTCATTCTCATTATTCGAAAGCGACTCACCAGCTGTAATGGTATAGACCAAAATGAATACGATTGGAGGAATATTAAATATCTTCCAATTGACCTTTGCACTCACCTTGGCCAATTTAGAAAATGGTTTCACATCCAGTATATAAAACAAACACAATGAGACAAAAGCCGCAATCATGCCGACAATACTAATAATATATCTGACCTCTGGATGCACTATCTCGTTAATATTACCCGAATCTCTAAATATTGCTACGATATCAACTGCTCCAAACATCAGAAACAAAAAGAGAACGGATGAATAGTTTTTTACTTTCAACCATTTTCCGCAAAGCCATGCCATGAAAAGAATTCTTGCTATATAGAGTGGTCCTGCGATTAAAAACGGATTAACTTCTGCGATGCGGTACGGCATCGAATACCCTAAAACTCGCGGAAATAATGGCTCAATAACGGACATGCTAAAAGATATTCCGCCATACACTGCCAAAAAGAGTCCAATCATCGAATTCGATAAAGCCGTTAAGATAAACAGTACTATTCTATTCCTCTTCCCATCCCAAAAACATTTCCATAACGCCCAAAACAACATCAAAGAGCTAAAAACATAATAGATGAGTTGCGTTCCTATTTCGATAATTCCTAGTCGTTCTGTCATGTCAATTTCCTAACTTCTTACTTTAATCATTTGCTGTCTTTTTTCTTGCCCGGCGATCCAGTTCCGGGGGATTCTGATAAAATTCCTGCTTATCCTTGTACATCCCGCCACTTCGGATGATTTCTGGGACACGTGAAAATCCATGATGCTCCTCCTTCCAATAGACATAGTTTCCCAAAATACCCTAATAGCATTTTATCAAAATTTTTAAAATTCTTCAACAATAAACACCATATAACAGTTGACAACTGTTTCAAGCTGTTGTATACTGTTTATCGTAGACAGCGGGATGACACCTGCGCAAGTGTCTCCAAAGCCTTGTATAGCGCGTACAAAGTCACTGTTTGCAAGAAAGGGTAACAATAATATGCATATTATCTTAAATAATTCATCCATGGTACCAGTTTACGAACAATTGGTCGCCCAGCTCAAGCAAGAGATCATTGAAGGCGGTCTCGCCGAAGGGGAAGCCCTTCCCTCCGTTCGAGCCTTCTCCAATGAACTGAAGATCAGTGCCCTGACCGTCAAGAAAGCCTACGACAAACTCGAAGAAGAGGGTTTCGTCGTTACCGTACACGGGAAAGGCACCTATGTGGCAGCCATGGACAGACAACTCGCTGTGGAAGCCCGCAAGAAAGCGGTGGAGGAAGACTTCTCTCTCGCCGTTTCCAAGGCTAAAACCGTTGGCCTGACGGATGATGAGATCCGCGAGATTCTGGAGATCATTCTCTCAGACAATTGACAGGCTGACGAACATTTCATCAAAAAGGATTGGGAAAGAATATGATCAAGATTACAAATCTTCAAAAGAACTATAAAGACTTTTCACTAAATGTTTCCTTAGAGGTTCCCGCAGGGACCGTAACCGGTCTCATCGGAAAGAACGGCGCCGGAAAAAGTACGACGATCAAGGCAATCTTAGGCCTGATCAAACCGGATGGCGGAACGATCGAAGTTCTTGGAACGGAACCCAGAAACTTCACCGCCAAAGATAAGGAAAACATTGGCGTTGCGCTCTCCGATTCCGGCTTTAGCATGATGCTCAGCCTGAAAGAGATCGTCAAGATTCTGAGAAAAAGTTATCCGCAGTTCGACGAGAAATTCTTTTTGGAGCAGTGCAAGGAGCAGGGGCTCCCGATGGATAAGGATCTCAAGGATTTCTCCACCGGCATGAAGGCAAAGCTCCGCGTCCTCGTGGCGATCAGCCATAATGCAAAG
Source organism: Lachnospiraceae bacterium (assembly GCA_017400965.1). Lineage (GTDB taxonomy): Bacteria > Bacillota > Clostridia > Lachnospirales > Lachnospiraceae > Acetatifactor. The sequence goes on along the minus strand of JAFPRF010000093.1, from coordinate 1,139 downwards.
CTTTTGGTTCTTGACGAGCCCACATCCGGTCTTGACGTTCTCGCCAGAAACGAATTGCTCGACATGCTTCGCAGCTATCTGGCTCAGGACAGTGAGCGTTCCATCCTGATCAGTTCTCACATCTCCTCCGACCTTGAGGGACTTTGTGATGACGTATACATGATCCACAAGGGACAGATCCTGTTACACGAAGACACGGACACCATCCTCGGCCAGTACGGCATCCTTAAGATCAGTGAGGAGGAATTCGCAAAGATCGATCAGCAATACCTGATCGCGAAGAAGAAAGAATCCTTTGGCTACGCTTGTCTGACCAACGAAAAGCAATTCTATCTCGACAACTACCCGAATATCGTAGTGGAAAACGGAAACATTGATGACATGATCATGATCATGCTTGGAGGGAAATAATATGAATGCATTATTAGAAAAAGACGTTTTGATCTTAATTAAGCAAAAGAAGTTATTCTTTATCTACCTTGTAAGTGCCCTGATGCTGAGCTTCGCAATGGATAATTCCTTTGTGGTAACCTATTTTACAATGATCGGATCGCTTCTTGTACTGACGACGATCTCCTATGACACCTTTGACAACGGCATGCCGTTCCTGATGAGCCTGCCCGTTGATGGCAAGACCTATGCCAGAGAGAAATTCCTCTTCTCCCTGATCGGTCTGTTCGCCAGCTGGACCGCCGGAGTTATCGCACAGTTTCTCTCGACGATCCTTCAGCACAAAGAATTTGACGTTCTCGACATGCTGAGCATGGACATCGCTTTTGTACCGATCTTCCTGATCATCGTTAGCCTGATGATCCCCATCAATCTTAAGTACGGCGCAGAAAAAGGCCGCATCGTCTTGATGGTACTTTGTGGTTTGATCGTGGGCATCGGCTTCCTCGGGAAAAAGCTCTTTTCGGATTTCCTCACGGACCCCAGCAAGATCAATCTGGAATACTGGATCGCGAAGTTTTCTTCCATTCCCAAGAGCGTGATCGTCATCGCTGGTTTTGGCATTGCTCTCGTCATTTACGTTGTCGCCATGGTGATCAGTTCAGGGATCATGACGAAAAAAGAATACTAAACAAGTAAGGGGACAGTCGAATGCGGCTATCCCCTTTTCCTTTAGCGCTTATTCAACG
>JAFPRF010000008.1 GCA_017400965.1 Lachnospiraceae bacterium | reverse complement strand
AGGAGTTGCGGGATTTTTGAAGCGTAAGCAGAACGATAAGCCGGGTTATGTCGTTGGACGATCATCTATCTAGTACGCCTGTTACCAGACGCATCAAGCGACCCACCTGAGAGCAGGCCGGGCAAGCCTATTGCTCTCTGCTTGGTCTTGCTTCGGATGGGGTTTACATGGCTCCGCCTGTTACCAGACGGACGGTAGTCTCTTACACTGCCTTTCCACCCTTACCGGCGCATAAGCACCGGCGGTATATCTCTGTTGCACTGGCCTGGGAGTCACCTCCACCGGACGTTATCCGGCATCCTGCCCTATGAAGCCCGGACTTTCCTCACCCATGCTTTCGCATGGCCGCGATCGTCTGTCCTGCTTACGCCAAAAGTCATTATAAACAATTCTTTCAAACTACGCAAGGAAAAATTATACCTTGAAGCAGCTTCCGCCCACAAACTCCCTACAGATCGAGTTGTTCGGGATGTCCTCACTGGTGACGTTGAGGAAATAATCCAGGAACTTTAAGAGCCTCTTCGCCTCATAATGCTCCGTGGTATCCTTGGGTACCATGAAAAGGAGTGGCTCCGCATATTGCTTGAGCACTGCGATCTCGTAGATCATCGCGGAGTTAAAGATGGCATCTGCCTCCTCCTGGAACGGGAAGATGTTATCCTCCTCGCCCTTTCGCACGTTGCCCCACATTTGGATCGTGCGCTGCGCATCCGATCCTCTCGTCTTTGCGTCGCGTACGAGTCTGCGAAGGAGTCGCCCGTCCGTTGTTGCGATACGGTTGTGCGCGTCCACGTTGATGCTGGTCAGTGCGCTGACGTAAATCCGATACTTGCTCTCCTCGGGGAGCGCGTAACTCATCTTCGGATTCAGTCCATGGATACCCTCGATGACCAAAATGTCCTCTGGTCCAAGCTGCAAGGTATCTCCGTGATACTCGCGCTGACCGATCTTGAAATTAAAGCTCGGCATTTCCACGAGTTCGCCGGCCAGGAGCCGTAACATGTCGGAATTAAACTTCTCAATATCCATGGCGCCAAGGCACTCGAAATCGTAGTCCCCGTTCGCGTCAAGGGGCGTATCCTCGCGGTTGACAAAGTAATTGTCCATGGCGATGGGATGCGGCTTCTTTCCAAGGGTTTTAAGCTGAATGGAAAGCCTGTGGGAGAGGCTCGTCTTTCCGGAAGAGGAAGGTCCTGCGATCATGATAAACTTTACGTTATCACGCTTCACAATGTCCCTGGCAATCTCTGCGATCTTGCGCTCCTGCATGGCCTCCTGGATCAGAACGATCTCATTCAAGGTGCCCTTACAGATGCTTTCGTTTAGGTCTCCCACCGTCTCGATGCCAACTTGTCTGCCCCACTCATCCGACTTACGAAGCGTCTCGAAAAGCTTTCTTCTCTCCGAAAACTTCTCCACGCGATCAGTGGTGCGTCTCGTGGGCAGCAGTAACATGTAGCCGTTCTCATACGGGATCACGTCAAACCACTTAACATAACTCGCATTCGGCATCATGTAGCCGTAAAAATAATCATAATACCCTTCACATTCATAGACGTTGACCGCGGACGTACGGCGATACTGGAAGAGCTTTACCTTGTCCTTCATGCCCTGCTTTTCAAAAATCTCGATTGCCTCTTCCATGGGAACGGCGCGCTTCATGAAGGGCACCTTACGCTTTGCGAGCTCCTGCATGCGGTTCTTTAGCTTCTTTGCGCTCTCCTCATCGGAAGAGAACTCACCTTCCGTTGAAAGGAAATAGCCATGTCCGATGGCGTACTCCATTCTGCAACGTGCTGCAGCCTCTTTTCCAAAAATGTCAAAAACCGCTTTTAGGAACAGCATGGTCGCCGTCCGGACGTAGGTCTTAAATCCCACGTCATCCTTGAGCGTAAAGAATTTGATCTCACAGGGCTTATTGACCCGCTTAAAGAGCTCCCGGATCTTTCCATCCGAGGAGATCACGGTGATCAGCTGCCCGTCCTTTCCCTGATAGGGCTCCACCAATTGCTCGTAGGTGGTGCGCTCCGCAACCTCGATCTCTTCTCCGTTGATTTTAACAGTAAACATGCAAACCCACTTTCCGAAAGCTAGTTCATAAGCTCCAAGGTCTTATGCAACAGCTCCCATTCCATTTTTACCTCCCGGAGGCGATCCAGCCTTCTACCCTGCGCCGCATCCTGCGACTCCAGGTTCCTTAGGATCTCCTCCAGGATTCGTTTTTGCTCTAGTAAATACCGTAACAGTAAGGGATCCTTTTTCAAAATCAGCTGTTCCCCATATCTGTCATACAGCTCCAAAAGCTCCGCGTCTGCTGGCGCTTTCTCGCCGCGCACAACCTTCATGGGAAAATAATACTTCCCATCCTCAAAAATGATCCGTTCTTCAATGATCTGATAACCCTTTTCCCGTAAGAAAACTCGAAACTCGCGAAGCTCAGACTGCGGTTGCAGGATCATCTCCTGAAAGCTCTCCGTCTTCTCTGGCTCGTCCGTGAGGATCCTTTGCATCAAAGGGCCTCCCATGCCGGCACAGACGAGCTTTTCGGCCTCTCCAACCTGAAATTCCCTCAAGCCGTCAGAAAGTCTCGTTTCGATCTTTTCAGAAAGTCCCGCCACGCGTACGTGTTCCTGCGCCGCGGCTAACGGCCCCTTTCGCACGTCCATGGCAAGCGCTCCATCCACCTTGCTTGTCTGAACCAGGTAAATATCCAAAAAGCCGTGGTCACACCCAATGTCGGCCACTCTCCCGCCTGGGGAGAGCATGTCCGCAAGGGTCCACAGCCTTTCGGAAAGGGAAATGGGTTTTTCCTGCTTAATCAAGATAATCCTTCAGCTTGCGGCTTCTGCTGGGATGCCGAAGCTTTCTGAGAGCCTTTGCCTCGATCTGGCGGATTCTCTCACGCGTTACGTTGAAGACGGTACCAACCTCCTCAAGGGTACGAGCGCGACCGTCATCCAAGCCGAAACGAAGGCGAAGCACCTTCTGCTCTCTCTCGGTCAGGGTGCCAAGCACCTCAACAAGCTGCTCCTTTAAGAGCGTGAACGCTGCAGCGTCTGCAGGTACGGGAACGTTGTCATCCTGAATGAAATCGCCAAGGTGGGAATCCTCCTCCTCACCGATGGGCGTCTCCAGGGATACGGGTTCCTGGCTGATCTTTAAGATCTCGCGTACGCGGTCCACGGGCATGCCCATCTCATCAGCGATCTCCTCGGGAGACGGCTCACGGCCGAGCTCCTGCAGGAGCTGACGGCTAACGCGGATCAGTTTGTTAATGGTCTCTACCATGTGCACGGGGATACGAATGGTTCTCGCCTGGTCTGCGATGGCTCTGGTGATTGCCTGACGGATCCACCAGGTTGCGTAGGTGGAGAACTTATAACCCTTGCGGTAATCGAACTTCTCAACAGCCTTGATCAGACCTAAGTTTCCTTCCTGGATCAGGTCGAGGAATAGCATGCCGCGGCCCACGTAGCGCTTTGCGATGGAAACCACGAGACGCAGGTTTGCCTCAGCCAGGCGCTTCTTCGCATCCTGATCGCCAACCTCCATCTTCTTTGCAAGCTCGATCTCCTCCTCTGCGGAAAGCAGGGGTACCTTACCGATCTCCTTTAAGTACATACGAACTGGATCCTCAATGCTGATGCCGTCGGGAATGGAGATGTCGAGGTTTTCTACGTCAACGTCCTCACCGGCGAGAATGATCTCCTCGGGATCGATGTCGTCCTCAACGTCGGTCATGCGGAGCACGTCCACGTTATTGCGCTCGAGGGTGTCGAGCACGCGCTCCATCTGGTCCTCCTCTAAGTTCATGCCGTCAAAGAAATCGCTGACCTCCTGGTACTCCAGAATGTTCTTTTTCTTCTTGGCCATGCTGACCAGTTCTTTGATTTTCTCCTCAAATTTTGCCTGTGCATTTTCGTCCATTTTCTTGGTCCATCCTTCCATTTATGATTCGTTTATCCGTAGTGATCTAGGTTATTCGTCCAACGTGATGCGAAGCTTTTCCAGCGCCAGAAGCGCTTTCTTGGCCTCAAGCACCTGAGTGATCGCGTTGATGTCGCGCTCCGCCTGCTTTTGCTTAAAATGCTCGTAGCTGTTTCTCTTTACGGCGAGGATCACGTCGCGCAGCGCCTGTTCCTTTTCCTGCGTTGTCTCCATTTCGGGCAGTTTTTCAAAAAAAAGCTCTGCTGCTTCCTTCTGCGACTGTTCGTCCTCGAAGGTGCTGATGATCTCGGCCGGCTGAAAATTTCCCTTCTCCAGATCCGCGAACATCCGCTCCGTAACCTTTGCGTAAAGCTCTTCGGTAAAGTCTGCCGGGGAGATGTAGGGCCTTATCTTCGGGAAGATCTGCGGGTAGTCAGCGATCCAGGTGATCAGGAGCTTTTGCGCCCTCTTGGCACCCTCCTGCGCTGCCGTTTTCGACTGTATGCCGCTCTTTGGCCGCTCCACGGGTTTTGCGATCCCAGCTGCCGCATAGTTGGCTACCAGCTTTCGCAGGTTGTCCACGCCGATATAGTACTTCTCAGCGATGGCCTGCAGGTAATTCTCGCGCTCCACCTCTTCTTCGAAGTTGCAAAGTCTCGTCGCGATCTCCCTGTGGAACTTTGTCCGTTCCTCTGGGTCCTTTACGTTATAATTGCTCTCTAGCATGCGGATCTCGTAGAAAAAGCTGTTCTCCGCTTGGTCGATGCGCTCCTGGAAGGCTTCCCTTCCCAGTGCTTTCATGAACTCGTCAGGGTCCTTGTGCGGTCGCATGTTGATGACCTTCGCGGTCAATCCCTCGTTTCTAAGGATCCCGATGGCCCGAAGCGCTGCCTTGACGCCTGCGCCGTCGCTGTCATACGCTAGCAGTACCTGCTCCGTGTAGCGATGGATCAGATGCGCCTGCTCTGGCGTAAACGCAGTTCCAAGGGAGGCTACGGCCTGTGAAAAGCCTGCCTGGTGCATGGCGATCACGTCCATGTAACCCTCGCAAAGGATCATGTTTCCGGCCCGCGCCGTTCTCGCGTAGTTGAGTCCGTAGAGATTTCTTCGTTTATCAAAAATGTCTGTTTCCGGAGAGTTTAGGTACTTCGGCTCTCCGTCGCCCATCACGCGTCCGCCAAAACCGATCACGCGGTGATTGGCGTCCTGAATGGGGAACATGACGCGGTTCCAAAATTGACTCGAGAGGCCATTTTTCTCGGAGAACGTAGCAACGCCCGCATCGCGGATCTCCTCGTCCCGATAGCCCTTCTTTCGAAGGTACGCCACGAGCTCTCCGCCGTTCTTTCCGGCGTAACCGAGACCGAACTTCTTCATGGTCTCGTCGGTCAGCTCACGCTTTCGAAGATAGGCAAGGCCTACCTCGCCGTGCGGGTTCTTTCTGAGCTGATAATAGAAAAAGGTCGCCGCATCCTTATTGACGTCCAGCAGTCTTTGCCTGCGGCTCGCCCTCTTTTTTTGCTCCTCGGAATACTCGAGCTCAGGGAGCTGCACGCCCGCGCGATCCGCGAGTACGCGAAGCGCCTCGGGGAAGGAGTAATTCTCGTATTTCATGAGGAACGTGATCACGTTCCCGCTCTCTCCGCAGCCAAAGCAGTGGTACATCTGCTTGTTTTCAGAGACCGCAAAGGAGGGCGTTTTTTCGTTATGAAAGGGGCAACATCCCCAATGATTACTACCCTTTTTCTTTAAGCTCACGTATCCGGAGATCACGCCAACGATGTCGCTCTTGGCTCTGATCTCTTCAACAATCTCATCAGAATAATACATCTGCTTCCCCTTATATCTGCCATGACTTCGGGATATAAATCGACTCGTATAAAGAGATGGCGTAACGATCGCTCATCGCTCCCACGAAATCGCAGACTACCTGCTCCTTTTGCTCGCCCTCGGAGATCAAGTTTCTAAATTCCTCCGGCAGAGCCTCTAGGTTCTTCAAAAAATGCGTATAGAGTGTCTCCATGAGGACCTCTGCCTTCTTTTCCTCAGCCTTCGCCAAAGGATTGGTGTACACTCTCTCAAACATAAATGCGCGGAGCTTTTTCATGGCGTCAGCCACTCTCTCCGACATTACGACGTCATTCTTATCCTTACTGTTGGTCACAATGTCATGAATAAAGCAGTCCAAACGCTCTCCGGGCTTGTTTCCAAGGACTTCCCGGATCTCCGCCGGCACGTCCATCTCCGTCAATATCCCGGCGCGCACGGCGTCGTCCATGTCATGATGGATATAGGCGATCTTATCGGAAAAACGAACAACCTTGCCCTCGAGCGTATGCGGATTGCCGCTGGTCTGGTGATTTAAGATGCCATCGCGTACCTCATAGGTGAGGTTTAAGCCCTGTCCGTCTCTCTCGAGGCGATCCACGGTACGAACGCTTTGAATGGAATGCTCAAAGCCCAGGGGACAGACTCTGTTCAGTGCTCTCTCTCCGGCATGTCCAAAGGGCGTATGGCCCAGGTCATGACCCAGTGCGATCGCCTCCACGAGATCCTCGTTGAGCTTTAGCGCTTTTGCGATGGTTCTCGCATTCTGCGACACCTCAAGCGTGTGCGTCAGACGCGTGCGATAATGATCTCCCTCAGGCGTCAGAAACACCTGCGTCTTGTCCTTTAATCTGCGGAATGCCTTGCAGTGCAAGATCCTGTCTCGGTCTCTCTGGAACACGGGACGGATGTCGCATTGCGGCTCATCCTTTAGTCTTCCTTTGGAATTCATGCTAAGGGAAGCATACGGACTTAAAAACTCTTTCTCCCAAAGCTCTAGGTCTTCTCTGATGGTCATGGATTATCCTTTCCGGCCGGTGCCTACAGCCTTCCTCGAACCCTTCAAAAACTCACCCTAGGTATAATATTCTGCGCCTACGTGCCAAATCCTTTTTTTAGAAATGCATGAGTTCGTCGATGATGAATCCGACGTTCTTGTCCATGGCTTCATAAGCCGTCTTAAACGGCGCCATCTGGAATACGTGCCACATGCCTGGGAATATGTCGAGCTTTGCCACCACGCCTGCCGCCTTCATGCGCTCCACAAGGCGCGTGGAATCGTCCAATAAGATCTCGTTCTCTCCCACCTGAACGTAGGTCGGCGGGAAGCCCGTAAAATCACCAAACAGGGGCGATACGTAAGGGTCATCGATCCTTGCGCCCTTCGTGTAATCATGTACGATACGATTGATGTATGCAGGGCTCAGCACGGGATCTAGGTCCTTCTTTCCGAGAAAGGAATCTCCCGAGGAGGTCAAATCCGTCCAAGGCGACATGAGCACCAGACCGCGGGGCAGGAATCTCCCCTGCTCCTTCAGCTTCAAAGTCAGCGTCAGCGCGAGGTTTCCGCCGGCGGAGTCACCCGTTACGATCACGTCCCTGGCGCCATAGCCAATCTTCATGAGATAATCCCAAACCTTCATGGCATCCTCAAGCTGCGCTGGGAAGGGATGCTCGGGTGCCAGGCGATAATCAAAGCTTAGGACCTCCATCGCGGTGCAGGCCGCAAGCTTGGAAGTCAGCGTTCTTGCATACAGGGAGCTGCCCGTGGAATACCCGCCGCCATGGCAATGCAGGATTACCTGCTTATGCACGTGCGCACGGTTCAGGCTCACCCATTCGCAGTGTACGCCTTCGATCTCAATGCTCCGAAAGGTCAGATCCTTGCTATGGCCGATGAGCTCGCCGATCTGATCCTGCGATTGACGCTGTTTTCCCAGATCCGCATTGTCTACCATGCCGTGAACGAGTTTAATGAGACGTAGTAAGCTTTGCTTGGTTGCCATCAGAAATGTAACCTCCTTCGCACTTCATTCCGAAGTCTTCTTCGGGATAGCGTGGTGATGATCGCAATGTCAACGATGATGCAGACCGTCAGCACCACGGCTGACCAGCTAAGGCGTATGGGATTTTCACAGAAGAGATCAATGATGATCTCGTACCCTACGCAGAGCAGCGCAAGGGCCGTAAAGCCGTAGAGTCCCCGTGCGAGAATACCCTTAAGGAACTTGCGGGAGGCCAGCGTTAGCAGTTCCATCACGCCCCAGGTACAGATTACCAGCGGAACGCCGAGGCCTTCAAACCAGCCGTAATTCCCGATCATTCGCGCGATCAGGTACAGGTATAAAATAATTGCCGCACAGTCCAGCAACAAATATACGTAAGGGGACCATTTGTGATAGATCACCGCGGGCACCAGCACCACCCAAAGAACGATGCAGGCACCGATCACCGCCAGCGACCAAAGGGATCCGTTAAAAGCAAGCCAGTTGAGGACGCCGCAGGTCACGGCCGTTGCCAGACATACCATGGATACCAGCCAGCCAAAGTCTGCTCGCTGTACTTCGTCCACCTGTGCCCTCTCCTTCGGGAACGGTGGGATCGCGCCCTCCTTCTTGATCTCATTTGGATTGATCACGGGCGTGTTACATAAGGGACAGTTCTTCGCCGTCGCATCAAGTTCGACGCCGCAATTGACACAATATGACATCTTTCTCCCTCCTAAATCATTTCCTCATCGGGGATTTCCCGGTTGCTCTCGATCTTGACGTGAATGCCGTCCTTCACGAGCTTACGGAAGAAATAACGCTCCACGTCAGCCTCCACGATGCTGCTGGCAAAATTGATGGTCAGCACGTCGCCAAAGCTGATGATGGCGCAGTTGGTTCTGGACGAAAAGGGCTGGCCCATGCAAATGTCGAAGCGCTCAATGTAGGGCCGCATGCTCTCATTTACCTGCAGCGCGCCCATGTTGGTCAGGCCGGCTGAGGAATTTCTGTCCTGCACCTTCGTGTAAAACTGTCGCACCACGAAATCCTTTAGGAACAGCGGCACGATGCGGATCAGCGGGTGGCTTTGTGTGCGGGCATTGGTCGTAATGTCCGCGCGCAGGAATTTCTCATTTACGTAATAACGCATGTAATGGTGCACCTGCGTAACGATCTCTTCAAAGGTGTACTCACCAAGTCTTGGGTCCACGCCGGGATAGATCATGGTGATGAAATTGCGCAGCGTCTTTGAAGGGAAGAATCTTCGAAGGTTCACCGGCATTGCGATCCGCACGGGCTTTAGCCGCACGTGCCATTCCTTCGATTGCTTCTTGACCAGCGCATAGAGCAGCACGGCATTTAGGTACTCCGTAATGCTTGCGTTATAGCTCTTGGCGGCCTTGATCACTTCCGACGTGGACATGATGCCGTCAATGATGTTCAGCGTATAGAAGGGCTCCTTCGTGCCGCGCACGCGGTAGGTCTTCTCTCCGGGTCTCGGCGGGCAGATCTTCGAGTTTGCGTACTTCATGTACGCGTCCTCTAGCTCTCCCGGATCCGGCTTTTCGTTGACGTCCATGACAAATCCGCCGTTTTGGATCTCGGTGTGGCCCTGGAGCCTAAGATACTCCGCGATCAGGGTGTGCAGCACGCACATGCCGCCAGTGCCGTCGCCCAAACTGTGATGCGCCTCTAGAGAGATGCGGTTGTGATAGTAATAAAAGCGGATCAAGTACCTGTTATTCTTGATAAAATTCATGGGCTGGCAGGGATTTTTCACGTCCGGCTCTGCGAAAGGCCCCGGCCTGTCATTGGGCTCTAGGTAACGCCAAAACAGTCCCCTGCGCATGGCCGCCTTGTAGGTCGGAAAGCGCGGCATCGTTTGGTCGATTGCTTGCTGCAGCAGGTCCGGATCCACCTCCTCCTTCATGAGGACGGACAGCCTGTATACGGAGGAAAAATCCCTTCTTTGTAACGTCGGATATACGATCGCCGACAAATCCAGTTTATACCATTCTCGATGCTCCGGCATGTTAGCCTCCTTACGCATTCGAAATTTTCTAGTTTATTTGTAGGACTTTAGTAAATATTGCAGTTCTTCTTTTCCCTGATAGGAATTGATCCCGAGCTGATAAACACAGTTCACTTTCACTTGCGCATTCCCGCGAAGCAAGGGCTCTGCCGCGTTATCGTGCATTTCATCCATGTCACAGAGGAAATCGTCCACGGATCCAAAATACACGAGGGTGATCCGCTTTCCGCCAGGCGTGATCGCCTGCATGCGACCAAACTTTCCTTCCTTCCCCATGCGCTTGCAGGAAGTGAGGATCAAATCTCTTTGCACGAAGAGGGGCTTGGGATTGCCAACGCCATAGGGCTCGAGCGCATCGATCTGACGCGCCAGTTCCATCGTTGCGTAGTCCATCGGCATCTCTGCGTCTATGTGAACCGTCGGTACAAAATCTTCTTCGGAGAGTTTACAGTTTTCGTTCAGTTTTTGGCGAAAAATCGCAATGTTTTCCTCTTTGAGCGAAAGACCCGCCGCCATCTTGTGCCCGCCGTATTTCGTCAGGAGCTCGCCCACTTGATTCAGCGCCGCGTACATGTCATACCCTTCAATGGAACGACCGGATCCCTTTACGCCCTCTTCGCCCCTGGTCAGCAGGATCGCAGGGTGGCCGTATTGCTCGCGCAGTCTCCCGGCAATGATCCCCGCCAGGCTCTCGTGCACCTCGGGTAAAAAAACCACCAAAATCTTATCCGCGTACAGCCCCTGGTCTGCGATGGCCTTCACTGCTAGTTCAATGCCCTCGAGTGTTAAATTCTTTCGGCTGTCATTGAGTTCCTTAAGGTCCCTTGCGATCGTCACGGCATTCACCTTGTCCTTGCTTGACAGAAGCTCTAGCGCCCTAGTCGCCGTATCAAGGCGCCCCGTGGCATTCATGCAAGGCCCCAGCACAAAGCCCATATGATAGGCGGAAAGGCTCGCGGGATCGATGCCGTTTACCTCCATCAGTGCGTGCAGGCCAAGATTTCTGGAATTACGCAGCCTCTTTAGGCCCTCTTTTACGAGAATTCTGTTCTCGTCCTTCAATTCCATGATGTCGCAAATGGTCGCGAAGGCCGCGAATTCCAAGAACTCCTCCATGCCTTCGCACAGTACTTCATTATCCGCATTCGGGTGTAGCTCGCCCCACTTCTCCGTCAGGGCCTGCATCAGCTTGTAAGCCACAACGCCGCCGCAGATGCCTGAGAAGGGATAGGTATCCTCCGCGCGCTTAGGATCCACCACGGCCAAAGCCTTTGGCAAGAGCTCCCTGCGCTCTTCTCCCTCTAAAGTAAACGGCACCTCATGATGGTCCGTAACGATGACCTCCATGCCCAGTTCATAAGCAAGATCTATTTGCTGCGCCGCGGAAATGCCGTTGTCACAGGTCACCACTAGCCCGATGCCATCCTCCGCCGCTTCGCGGATCAGATGCTCATTCAGTCCGTACCCGTCATGGATTCTGTGCGGGATCGCGGTGGAAACCTCTGCGCCAAGGAGCGAAAAACCCTTCGTTAAGATATATGAGGAGCAGATCCCGTCCACGTCATAGTCCCCGATCACGCGGATCCTTTTCCCGCTCTCGATCGCCGCGAGAACACCCGCCACGGCCTTGTCCATGTCAAGCAGCTTCCAAGGGCTGTGACAATCCTCAAGCCTTCCAAATAGGAACTTCTTCGCCTCCGCAAGGTCCGTAATGTCCCTGTTTCGGATGAGCCTTGCAATCAGCGGATCCACCCCAAGCTCTTTCGCCCAGGCCTGAAAGTCAGCCTTTTTTGCGTATACAAACCATTTCTCCATAAAATACCCCAAAAATGCACAAAGGCCGCCTCATTACAAGGCAGCCTTCGCTTTCTATCGTCTTATTTTGCCTTGCCAGGGAATTTCTGACGAAGCACAAACCATAATCCGCCAACGATGCAAACGGATGAATATGCGCCGCATACGATACCTACCATCAAAGGAAGCGCGAAGTCGCGGATGGAGGTTACGCCGAGCACGTACAGGCATGCCACCATGACGAAGGTCGTCAGGGAGGTGAAGATGCTTCTGCTGAGCGTCTGCGTGATACTCTTATTGACTACGTCCACGACGGTCTCGTTCTTGCCTCTCTCACCCATGTTCTCACGAACGCGGTCGAAGATAACGATGGAGGCGTTGATGGAGTAACCAACGATGGTCAACATACATGCGATAAAGGTGTTACCAACGGAAACTCTGGCCGCCGCATAGAAGGCAAGCACTACCAGCACGTCATGGGTCAGAGCTACGATACTACTGATACCGAAACGAATGTCGCTGAAACGGATCCTGATGTAGATCAGCATGCAGACAATGGCAACTACCACTGCGATGATGGTATCGCGCTTCATCTCGTTACTGATGGTGGAGCTGATGGTCTCGGTGGTGATCATGCTCTTGTCAACGCCGAACTCGCTCACCAGACGATCCTCAAGTGCTGCTCTCTGATCCAGGTTCAGGGAATTGGTCTTAAAGATGATCTCGTTGGAATCCTGCACGGTCTGTACCTGAACGGCGCTGCCAGTCACCTCAGTGATCACGGGCGTTACCTTTGCGTCAGCCTCCTGCAGGCTCATCTTCTCGTTAAAGGTTACCGTCGTAGCGGTACCACCCTTGAACTCCAGGCTGTAATTCAGGATGTCGTTGCCCTTGCTTGCATTGATGCCCATTACTACGAAGCCCGCTACGATCACTGCGAGGGAGATGCCGAAGAACACGCCCTTCTTACCAAGGAAGTCAACGCTCTTTCTCTCCTTGCCAATGCCGTACCACTTTGCATCGCGGATGCCGATGGCATACAGCGCATTCATCAAAAGTCTCGTGATCACGAGTGCCGTGAACATGGAAACAACGATACCAAGTGCCAAGGTCTGTGCGAAGCCCTGAATGGAACCAGGTGCCAGGAACATCAAAACGGCTGCCGCGATCAGAGTCGTTACGTTACCGTCAACGATCGCGGAAAGTGCCTTGTCAAAACCGATCTTAATGGAGCTCTTCGTGGTCTTACCAGTTGCCAGCTCCTCACGGATACGAGCGAAAATAATAACGTTTGCGTCTACCGCCATACCGATGGAAAGGATAATACCTGCAACGCCGGAGAGCGTCAGGGTCATGTCAAAGCCACGGATCAGCAGTACAACCAGGGCTACGTAAATGCAAAGTGCAATGGCGGATGCAAAACCGGATACGAAGTAAACAACGATCATGAACAGCGCCACAATGCCAAGACCGATCACGCCGGCCTTCAGGCTCGTCTGAATGGCTTCGGTACCAAGCTGTGCACCTACTACCTTGGAGTGGATCTCTTCGAGTTCAAGCTTCAGGCCACCGATACGGATGGTGGATGCCAGCTGATTTGCCTCGTCAATGCTCTCCTGTCCGGTGATGACTGCATGTCCGTCGGTGATCACTGCCTGCACGTGAGGTGCGCTGATGATCTGACCGTCATAGTAGATTGCAATGGTCGCATTGTTATTGTTATATGCTTCACGGGTCAGCTCTGCGAACTTTGCCGCACCTTCGTCCGTCATGGAAAGGCTAACCACGATCTGGTTATTCTTCATGTCGTCCTGCTGATAACCGGATTCTGCAGTCTTGACGTCCGTACCGGAAAGGGTGATGGAACCGTCCTCGAGCATCTCGTCGATGGTCTTATTCAGAACGTAACCGGAAGTCGTATAGGAGTAGTTCTCGTTGCCAGCGTCATCCTTCTCGCGGATGAAATACAGGGAACCGGGGCGACCGAGCTCGGTCAGGATCTTATTGGCATCCTGCACGCCGGGGATCTCGATGCTGATACGGTTTGCGCCCTCTTGGTACACGATGGCTTCCGTGCTGTAGCCAACAACACGCTGCTGTAGCTTGTAGATGGTGTCCTTCATGTCGGTGCTGTCAGGTGCTTCCTCGCCAACCACCTGATAGGTGATGCTGACGCCGCCTGCCAGGTCCAGACCCAGCTTAATGTCTGAAGCGCTTCCCTTACCGGACGCGTCTACGCCGAACAGATCGATGTAGGTAACGCCCGCAAGCAAAAGCAACAAACAAAGTAAAACAAGTAACGCCTGACCTTTTTTCATGTCCTTCATTTCTTTTTACTCTCCGTTTTCTTTGGTTCTTTATTAAATGGAATGTCTTCCCATCTTATTCTTCTGAAGTCTCTTCTTCCTCGTCCATCATCTGCATCGCCTTGAGCATGATCGCGCATTCCACGCGCTTACGCTCGAGCTCGCAGCCTACGTCGTAGGCATCGTTGATGTTGCCATGGAAGTTGTAGGAATTCGCCGCGCAACCGCCGCTGCAATAAAACTTCGCAAAGCACTTCTTGCACTTCTCTTTCGCATAGACATTGCAGCACTTGAACTGATCCTGCAGATCTGTTCTGGTAATGCCCTCGTCCACGTTACCCATGAGGAACTTCTCGTTGCCCACGAACTGATGGCAGGGATAGAAGTCGCCCCAGGGCGTTACGGCCAGGTATTCCGTTCCGGAACCACAACCCGAAAGACGCTTTGCCACGCAGGGGCCGCCCTCAAGGTCGATCATGAAGTGAAAGAAGTTAAAGGGTCTACCCTCTCTTCTTCTCTTGATCATTTCTGCGGCGAGCTTATCGTACTCCTCGCGCAGCTTCGGAAGGTCTTCCTCGGTGATCGCGTAATCATCCGTAGGCTGTGCCACAACGGGCTCCACGGAAATCTGCTTAAAGCCGAGGTCTGCCAAGTGCAGCACGTCCTCGGAAAAGTCCAGGTTATGATGCGTAAAGGTACCGCGCACGTAATAATTCGTCTGGTTTCTGCTCTCCGCCACCTTCTGGAACTTCGGCACGATCAGGTCATAGCTACCCTGGCCGCCTCTGAAGGGACGCATGCGATCATGCACTTCCTTACGGCCGTCGATGCTCAGAACGACGTTTGCCATCTCCTTATTGGCGAATTCCAGGATCTCGTCATTGAGGAGTACGCCGTTGGTCGTTAAGGTAAAGCGGAACTTTTTATTGTTTGCGGCTTCGATGCTTCTGCCGTAATTGACTAAGTCCTTGACCACCTGCCAGTTCATCAGCGGCTCGCCGCCGAAGAAATCCACCTCAAGGTTCACGCGGTTGCCCGAGTTCGCCACGAGAAAATCCAGCGCCTTCTTACCCACTTCAAAGCTCATCAGCGCGCGTCTGCCGTGGTATTCGCCTTCTTCGGCGAAGCAGTACTTACAAGCCAGGTTGCAGTCATGCGCGATGTGCAGGCAGAGTGCCTTGACAACGGTAGATCTCTTCTTAAAATCGAAAACGTAATTTTCGTAAATATCCTTAGTAAAGAGCTGTCCTTCTTTCTCGAGCTCTAGGATCTCGTCCACGGCCTCTCCCACTTCCGCTTCAGGATAGGAAACGCCGGACAGATGATATACGGCCGCCTTGATGGTATCCGCGTCCTTGACGCCCTCTGCCACGAGGGGCTCCACAAGAGGGATCACGTCGTACACGATGTCATCCACTACGTGAATGGAACCGCTGTTGACGTCCATCACAATATTCAGGCCATTGCTTTTATATTGACGTATCACAAAAAAATCCTCTCAAATTCAAAAACTAAGCAGCGACCAGTGATCGCCCTTAATTCAAAAACTAAGCAGCGACTTTTGGATCGCTGCTTGTGTTTATGGTTTTTTCAGTTCGAATATGTAATTCGCTTACTTCAACTGCTCGCAGCTCTGATTTCCTACGGTACAGGAAGTCTTGCATGCGGACTGGCAAGAAGTCTGGCACTCACCGCAGCCGCCCTTCTTCATGGATTCCTTCAGATTTCTGGTCGTTAAAGTCTTGATGTGCTTCATCTATAAAACCTCCTTGTGCAACTCATTGCAAACTTCTACTAATAAATCTTTGTTATTGTAGCACGTCTATCGAGTTCTGTCAATTCCCTTGCGATGACTTCTCATGCACCTCTCCGGTCGGACGAAAAGCCCAAAACTTGTTGATCACGAAATTGATGGGCACGCTGATCACCAAATTCAGGATTGGCGCGATCACCTTCGATATCCCAAGCAGCTCGATCCATACGTAGGACAGGATGTTGCAGATGAAGATGCCTGACACGGAATAGGCCAAATAGGTCTTAACGAGGGCCTTTCCAACGTCTCTCTTCTGCCCCTTCTCCAGGGTAAATACCAAACGGTTATTCCAATAAAAGGACCAGAGAACGCTCAACGTAAATCCGACGAGATTGCCCACGTAATAGTCCCAGGAAAGATCCAGGGGCTTCATGAGCCAAAGGGTCAACATGTTCAGCGCATAGCTGATCAGTGTATTGCTCACGCCGATGACGCAGAACTTCACGAACTGTACAAAGGAATCCACCGTCTTCTCCGGCAGGTCGATAGGCAGGATCCCCAACATAAATCTCACTAGCTTTTCAATTAATTCCATGATTCTTACCTGGCTTCTCCGTTAATGATCCGAACGAATTCATCATACTCGCGGATGTATTCGCTGCCGTCGTAATGCGTGCTTGCAAGGCAAAGGAGCACGGAATCCTCGGAAAAATCATACATTTCCTTCCAGACCATTTTGGGAAGATAAATCCCGGTACGAGGGCGTGTCAGGGCATACACCTTCTCATTGCCCTTCCCGTCCATCACTTTGATCTTACTGGTCCCAGCCACGTTGACCAGAACGAACTCGCTCTCCCTGTTCGCGTGTTTGCCACGGATGACGTCCTTATCTGAACCATAAATATAGAAGATCCTCTTGATCTCAAAAGGAACGTCGATCGCGCCTTCCACGACAACCAGATTGCCGCGCTCGTCGCCGCGTTCCGAAAACTCCAGCATTTTCGCGGGATTGTAATTGTCCATTGTCTGCCCTCCGCATCTTTGGATAACTCCAAGTCATGCAGTTAAAATAGTACCATACAATTCCCGTCCTTTCAAGCCAAATCCATGGAAAACTTGACAACTTTGGCCGATCTATTGTATGATATTTCATAATTTATTGTAATTAGTAATAAAGGAGTGTGGTTTTTCTTGGTTCCCCCAGATGACATACAACTATTTGTCATTGAACTTGTGATTTTAGTCATCCTGGTTCTTTTGTCCGGTTTCTTCTCTTCCGCGGAAACTGCGCTGACCACGGCCAATAAGGTCCGTCTTCGTTCCCTTGAGGAGGAAGGCAATAAGCGCGCCGCCCGCGTCAATAAGATCCTGGAACAAAACAGTAAGATGCTGAGCGCGATCCTGATCGGCAACAACATTGTCAATCTGTCCGCTTCAGCCTTGGCAACGATGCTGGCCATCCGCGTGAATCTGGCCGTCGGCATTGCCACCGGTATCTTAACCTTCCTGGTGCTCCTGTTCGGAGAAGTGATCCCCAAGACCTGGGCGATGCACTCTGCCGACAAGCTTGCTCTCGCTTACAGCGGCGTGATCTACGCGCTCATGAAGGTACTGACCCCCGTGATCTTTTTGATCGACAAGCTCGCTTGGTGCATCCTCTTTTTGCTTCACGTGGATCCCAACGAAAAGACAACAACCATCACGGAGAATGAACTAAAAACTTACGTGGACGCCAGCCATGAAGACGGCGTTATCGAATCCGAGGAACGCGAGATCATTTACAACGTCTTCGAATTCTCAGACGCGCTCGCGAAGGACATCATGATCCCCCGCGTCAACATGGTAACGGTCAACGTCAACGATGATTATCACGAGGTACTCTCCGTTTTCCGCAAGCACATGTACACCCGTCTTCCCGTTTACGAGGAAGATAAGGACAACATCATCGGACTGATCAACATCAAGGACTTCATCCTGACGGATGATCCTGAGAAATTCCAGATCCGAAACATCCTGCGGGAAGCGCACTTTACCTATGAATACAAAAAAATCTCCGATCTGCTCTACGAGATCAGAGAAAAAACGACCAGCGTCACCTTTGTGGTCAATGAGTACGGCGTCACCGTCGGCATGATCACCCTCGAGGACCTCCTTGAAGAGATCGTCGGAGAGATCCGCGACGAATACGACGCTGACGAGATGGAAAAGATCAAAAAGCTGGATGATCGCAACTACCTGATCGAGGGCAGCATGAACCTAGACGACGTCAACGACGAGATCGGTTGCCACCTCACCAGCGAGGAATACGACTCCATCGGCGGCATCCTGATCGAGCATCTCGACGATCTGCCCGAGGACGGCGAATCCGTAACCCTCCCTGATGGCACGATCTTAAAGGT
>JAFPRF010000092.1 GCA_017400965.1 Lachnospiraceae bacterium | reverse complement strand
CCATGTCCTCGCCGTCCAACTGTTTTAGAGCATCCAAGATCAGTGGAAGGCCTTTGTATTTAATGATCCTGCCTACGAACAAAAATACGGGAATGCCTTCCGGCAGATCATAACCCGCAGTCGCAGCTGCGACACCAAGCGCATCAACGCGACCTTTCGCAAAGTCCACGCCATTTGGCATCACGCGATATCTGCCCTCATAGCCAAGCGAGCGCAGGTTCTCCCCTGCGCCTCCGCTGACCACCCAGACCTCGTCACAGGCGGAAATATTGTCTACCAACGTCTTAATGCTCTCCTTTTGGAGAAACTTCGCCTTCACGGCTCTCGCAATGTCCACGTCAAATTTCGTGTGATAGGTAAAGATGATCGGCGCGTCCGTCTCCTTGCGAAGGATCCTCGCCATCAACGTTGATGACACTGGACAATGGCTGTGGATCACGTCCGGCGCAAACGCCTTCATCTCGTCGATCGCTTTTGCGGTAAAGGGATTGCCCGCGCGGTAGCCGCTGACGATCGCCGTCGTGTCAATGCTAGGGTACGGGATCACGGGGTAGGGATACTGATCATAGTTCGCATCCGGATATCTCGGCGTTCCCACCATGGGCTTTGCCAAATTCTCCTCCGTCATGATCCTCGCATAATTCATGACCACGTTCACCACGCCGTCGATCACGGGCGGGAACGAATCATTTAATAACGTTACCTTCATCTGCTGCGTCACCCTCCTTTTGCTCCCAGACGCCTGGGCCATACCACATCCTGACTTCTTCCTTTTTGGACTGCTCCTCCACGTGCTTCTCCAGTACTGCGATCAGCTTCGTGGACTCCTCAATCCTTACGGACGTGGTTCTGAGTAAAAACAGATCAGATAGTTTTTTCGCCAGCGCGGAATCCGAATTGACGAACCCGTGCCAGAACCAATAGGGACTCATCAATATCAAATAGCCCCCTGGAATCACTCCAAATAAAAACAAAATGACCATCGTACCCATCGTCAGTGCGACGCTGAGCACGATCACAAGCAGTCCCCCAATGATCAGCGCCAGCCCCGTCCCATAGGACTTATAGCTCTCCGCCTGCTCCTTGCGATATTGCTCGAGGTTTCTGCGTTCCTTTTCCAATTGTTTATCCAGATCAAAGCCTCTGCCCATGACGGCATCGCGGTATTTCTTCGAATCCTCGAAGGGATGTACGTAAACCCTTTTGATCCCGCCGATAGTGAAAAAGCATAGAATGGAGAGGAAGAAAAAGATCATGCCGATGACAAGGAACACTTGATAATCGTCCTTGGCCACTTCTTGAAGTCGTATGGTCTGGATCAGCTGTTTGTTTAGGTCAAAGTTTTCCACGTTTTCATGCCAGGTGACGTTGACCTGATCCGGCGTGATCTTATCCACCTTTGCAAGGAGTTGCACCCTCGATCCTTTGCCCTCTTCGAAACCAGCAAACTTGCTGATCGTACCGGACTGCGAGACGCCGAACGCTACGTACTGGTCACGGCCAAGTGAAATCGTGAAATAATAGTAGGTGTGAAAGAGCTCTGCTGATACCGAGCTGTGCGTCGATTTCGCCTTTCCGATCAGGAACTGATCCGTGGAAAGTCTCACAATTTTTCCATCCTTAAAACTCTTATAATTCTCGGCCGTCATGATTGGTGCCGTCTGAATGCGGAAGATGCTAACGACATAGATTCCAAGCAGAATGATACTGATCAGTAAAAAGATCGCCGTCATTTGAAAATGCCTGGAAACCTGATATCTCTTCACCGCTTGCCCCTCTTTTAATCTACGCTTCCTGCTCCTTGCGTTCCAACGCCTGT
>JAFPRF010000091.1 GCA_017400965.1 Lachnospiraceae bacterium | reverse complement strand
ATCCGGTCTCTTTTCAAACTGCTCATCTTGGTACAAATATTTCTTTACATAGTATTTTACCGCATTATCTGGGTGTTCTTTTAGAAGCGCGGGAATATTACTGTTTTCTTTCGCAAATATATGTCCCATTGGCACTTCTGTATAATTTGATTTGTCAAGTGCTTTGAGATACACCTTGAAGTCACGCATATTATGCCCTGAGAATTGGTTTTCGACACTTCCGACCTTCGTAAACCAACCCAGGTAGTCCTTGATTCTAAGCTCAGTGTAGGAACTAAAATCATCAGACAAATTATATCCCTCGACGATAATTTTCGTTCCTCTGGGGAATGCTTTTTCTGATAATCGTATTCGGGGTTGATGCATCTTCCGCTCGCCTAATGCAACATATGCGCCCTCACATTCCGATTCATATGATTCTATCCCATTGGACGTTTCAACCCTTACAAATGTAGATCTTAAATATATCTTGGTTCCATGCCCCTTCTCTCCAATTTTATCGGCATCATCATAAGAAAGCGAATTCCCTAAGGCCCAAAAATTATTCTGCAAAACATCTTTGTTCATTCCAATGCCATTATCAGACATTGTAATTACCAGTGTTTCTTTTCCGTTTATTGATTTCACTTCTACACTGATGCGAAACTCGGTGGCGCCCCAGTCCATAGCGTTATGAAGCGCTTCTCTGAAGATTTCCATTTCGTCGCCAAAGTCACCTGCTATTTCAAAAAACTCTGCAGCGGGGTTTACTTTTGGAACAAACTCTTCCCATTCTTTTACGTGATCACACATTGTTTTACCTCTTTTGAACGTAAATGATTCCTATATGTAGCAAGCTTTGCTATCTCTGTTGTAGGCTTTAACTCTTACGAAAAGGGGCTTGATGGGATTTCAAAGCCCTTACTCATTTTTCGGTAGTTACTGTCTTGTCTTTTGGAAAAGATTCCATGCATTTAGTAAATCAGGGAAGTGATCTTCCTTGATCATATAGAATTGTTGACCATTTTGTTCCGATACATTTCCTAATCGATAGCTTTCTGCCATAAAGAAAGCGTTTTTAAGATCCATTAATACTTGTTCAAACCTTTCTTTTTGCATATCGGCATAGTGGTATCCAGTTTCCATATACCAATCTGATGAAGAGGCATTCGTTACCATAATAACAACCGGCTCTTTTTCTCTTTGCTTGCGAGCATTATATTTGGCAAAAGCATCCAAAAAAGCAGCATCATCTGGCAAATCGAGACCAACAGCGTTAGCGCCTTCAATAAGTCGATTCGCACACCATCCAGTCTCGCCACAAATCCACGCCTCTTTAGAATAAATTATTGCTCTATTAGGAGAGTTAGAGACATAGTAGTCCCCGTAGCTATAAAAGGGGCTTTTCTTTAAACGAGATTCCGCAAATCTGTACGCTGTTGACGAACGCCCATAACTATCCCGAGATTTTTGAAGGCGCTCATCTGCATCACTAATAGAATTCGCCTTAAAAAGAGAAAAGAGTCTGCTGATAATAATGTCACAAGCTTGGTATAAACTATCTCGTTCCGATTTTGTGATTTCTACTAGTGATGCGTCTGTTCCGTGAAACATAGGGGGCAGACGCGTCATATCACCATCATGCCAACTGTTTTCAAATATCTCCAGTATTTCATCTTTGGTCTTTAATTCTCTTGTCATGATAAAACCTCCAAAATTATCTGCGTAAGTATTATGTTATTTGGCAAATCGAATTCTACAAAAATCATACACTTATCAGCTTTACGTATCAAGTAGTAATAATCTCTTTAAACCATCTCCTTTTGTAATTCATGATCTCCCTACCTTATCGCGTCCCACATTTCGATTTCATCTACCCAGCCGGCTTCGTACTTGACCTTTTTCATCCATCTTCCGCAGCCGGGGCATTCCTTGAAGGGCTTCTCGCTGCGTTTGCCGCAGGCGGAGCAGACGTATTCGTCGGCGCGCAGGAGGTGTGTTTCCTGCGTCCAGAAGGCGCTGCCTGCGGCATCCGGAGACGCGGAGCGCGCCCCGCTTCCGGCGCCGTACCAGCCCGGCCAGGCAGCCATGTCTTTTCTGATCCGGTCCTGACGCGCGCTCATTTTATCCTCCAGCTGTACCCGCAGTTCTGGCACACGCACACGGTTTTTATGTTGTTGACGATCTTCTGCTTTTTGTGTCCGAAGATCTTGAAAATCAGGGCGGGCACGGTGAAGCACAGCCATTTGACCGGGATCCACCACCAACCCACGAAGATCCACCAGAAGATGCTGTGGTGGACGTTCCTGAGCTTTGCTTCGTTGATCATTTGTACGTTTACGTAAGCGCTTCCGCATTTGGGACAGGTCATTTTCCGGCTCCTTGTACGGTCTTGTTTCTTCCGCAATAATACCACGTTTGCCGCCTGCCGCGCAAGGGGCGAATCGGGGCTGGCAATCGCGGCGCTCTTATGCTACGATGGCAGCAGAACATGCTTGGAGGTTTCCCATGAACAGCATTCTTGTTACCGCTTTTGAGCCGTTCGGGGGCGATAAGGTGAATCCCACGCAGATGGTGCTGGAGCGCCTGCCGGAAAGGGTATGCGGGCGGCGCCTTGAGAAGGTCCTGCTGCCGGTGGAGTTCGGCCGCTCTAGGGAGCTTGCCTGCGCGGCCTATGACCGCGCGCGGCCGGCGGCGGTGGTGATGCTCGGCCTTGCCGGAACGCGGGGCGAGATCACGCCCGAGACCACGGGCCGGAACCTGATGAAGGCGAGGATCCCGGATAACGCGGGGTACCAGCCGCAGGATCTGCCGATCGCGGAGGATGGCCCGGAAGAACTGGCGTCTACTTTCCCGGTCGAGCGGATCATCGAGGCGGTCGGGCGCGCGGGCGTTCCCTGCCGCGTTTCGCACAGCGCGGGGCTTTACGTGTGCAACAGCCTGCTGTACAGCATGCTGCAGCATAACGGCGGCGCCGTGCCCACGGGCTTCATCCACGTGCCGGCCATTCCCGAGATGGGTTACGCGGACAAGCCTTCCCTGGCGTTTGACGACATTTACAAAGGCATCGAGGCGGCGCTCGAAGCCGTGGCGGAAGATCTGGATTAACAGAGGACCAAAAGAAGGGCAGGCCCCGAGGGGGCCTGCCCTTTTCGTATCCGCGGCGCTTTAATCAAAGCGGTAAGTCGCGACGTAGATCTCGCCGTCCGGCGTTTCAAGGCCGGGGTCTTCAAGGCTGAGGCTGACGGGGCGTCCCGCTTCCTCCGCGGCGAGCGCGAAGTGGCACATGGCAATGCCGATGTCGATCTTCTGGGTGTCGAAGACGCGGCCTTCGCCGAAGCCCTTGCTGCGTTTCAGGAAGAAATGGACGGCGCCGTCCGCTGTGACCAGGCGCCAGGGCTGGTAGTTGCAGGCGGAAGGCGCAAGGCGCACCGCCTCCAGGATGCCGGCAAGATCCCCGGCGTCTTCTTTTGTCAGCGGCCGGTCGAAACTGCCCGCGAAGAAGAGTTTTTCGAAGGAAAAGCGGGTGTCGGCGGAGATGCCCTTCCGCATCATGATCTCGCGCAGGGACATTTTGGCGGCGGGGCGGCCGAGCGGGCTTACGCAGGGCAGGATCTCGCCGTCGCCGAGGCCGGCAGCTTTCTCGAAGGCTTTGCGGTCCATGGTCCCGGCGATCCAGGTGGTGCCGATCCCTTTCTCCGCCGCGTGCAGCACCATGCGCTCGAAGGTATAGCCGAAGGCTTCCTCCGCGTGCGGCGCGCGCTTCATTTTGGCGGTGATGTAAGTCTTTTCGCCGACGATCACCGGACTTGACAGGCCGGTCTTTCCGCTGTCGAACAGGAGCCATTCGAGCGGCAGCCCGTAGGGGTTGCCGATACCGCGGCAGTAGTCAAGGAGTTCGCTAAGTTCATCTTCGGCAAGGGCCTTGCCGTCAAAAGTGCGGACGCTCCTCCGGGAGCGTACGGTGTCGATAAATGCCATGGGAAACCTCCAATCGTGATGATGCTTTGTCGGGGCTTATCGCTTACTTATATTCTTCCAGGACCTGCTTTAAGAGCAGGGGGTCGTCGGTCATGATGGCGTCCGCGCCGCGCTCGATCAGAAAGCGCATGTCGTCCGCGTCGTTGATGGTCCAGTACTGCACCGCGATGTTCCTCCTGTGCGCGCGGTCGATGTAGGTCTTCCAGGTGAGATCCAGTTTGATTCCCTTTACGTCGTAGGCCATGGGGACCTGCAGGCAGGCAAAGTCCACGTCGGCGAAGAGGTTCACGCGGAGCAGCTGGGAGACGATGAATTTCCGCGCGCCGGCCGTCGAGGCGCCCCTGAGGAGCGTCGGGTGATTCGCCTGCAGGTCGGCTTCGATCGCGGGATGGAAGGTCCCGACGACCAGATTGTTTTTATAATCCGGGAAGCGTTCGGTGAGGGTTTTGTCAATGATCTCGGCCGCCCTGAAGCCGGTCTCGCCGTCGTTCTTGATCTCCACGATGAAAAGAAGGTCCTTCCGGGCATCGTAGAATTCCTCCAGCAGTTCGTGGAATTCGAGGATCTTGAGGCCGAGCCTTTGCTGCTCCTCCTCGGAGGCGTTCCGGTAGGGATAGGGATCATCGCTGCTCCGGGGATCCCTGAAGTTGT